>JAIDPP010000216.1 GCA_029062725.1 Muribaculaceae bacterium
GACACGTAACATTCCTCCGGAACATGATTTCGGCGACTTGTTGCTCATCACGATGCGCCTTGAATTGCAATGGCTTTCTGAAAACGGACATTTCCCTCCTGCAGAGGTTGAGGCAAAAGCTAAGGAGACAGCTGAGTATTGTTATAAGGCGGCACGTTCCAAGGTAGATGAGGCCAAGCCTGTTCTCGATAAGCTTAAAGAGAAATATCCGATGGTGCTTGTGAGCAATTTCTATGGAAATGTAGAGACTGTATTGAAAGACTTCGGTCTTGACGGCTATTTCAAGAAAGTAATCGAAAGTGCGGTTGTTGGTGTTCGCAAACCGGATCCGAAGATATTCGAACTCGGTGTAAAGGCTCTTGGCTTGCAGCCCGAAGAGACAGTTGTTGTCGGCGACAGCTACCGGAAGGATATAGAACCGGCGGAGAAGATCGGATGTCAGACTCTCTGGATAAAAGGTATCGGCTGGACGCCGGAGGAGGATGCGCAGCAACATGACAACATAATCACCGATATTTCAGAAGTCGGAGCACTGTTATAATGTGTTGATCACTTTAGAAAACTTAAATACCCGATTATGGTTTTTTAACTAAATTCCGTAATTGGGTATTTGTATTATCTTATATTAGTAAATAAAATGCAGTATTAACATTTTTTAAATATTGTGCTATATAAATTTAAACGGAAAAACTTTGTAGAACGATAAATTGGATATAATTTTACGCACTCAAAGCCTCCGACGGAAGTCGAGGAGGAAAAACATGCGGGATTTTCGTGTCAGGTAGTCAGTCACGGTTTACATACTGAGGATACGTGGTCCACGTCATGAAAAAAAGTGAAGAATTAAAACAACGAATATTTAGACAACTTTATGGCAACAAAAAAAGCAGAAGCACCTAAGGGAAAACTTGGTGTTTTGGTTGTAGGTCTTGGTGCTGTTACCAGCACATTCATGACCGGTGTGCTCATGGCCCGCAAAGGTCTTGCTAAACCCGTAGGATCAATGACTCAGTATGACAAGATCCGCGTAGGTAAAGGCGAAGATAAGAAATATCTCCATTATAAAGACATAGTTCCCATCGCAGAACTCGATGACATCGTTTTCGGCGCATGGGACGTTTATCCTGCAAACGCATACGAATCAGCCATCAACGCAGAAGTTCTCAAAGAGAAGGATATCAATCCTGTGAAGGAGGAACTCGAGGCCATCAAGCCTATGAAGGCCGCTTTCGACAAGAACTATGCTAAGCGTCTCGACGGTGACAACGTCAAGGACGTTAAGGACCGCTGGGATATGGTAGAGCAGTTGCGTGAGGATATCCGAAATTTCAAGAAAGAAACCGGCGTTGACCGCGTGGTGGTTCTCTGGGCTGCTTCCACAGAGGTTTACGTTCCCGTTGACGAGGAGGTTCACGGTTCTCTCGAGGCTCTTGAGAAAGCCATGAAGGCCGACGACAAGGAGCGTATCGCCCCCTCTATGTGCTACGCATACGCTGCACTTTCAGAGGGTTGCCCCTTCATCATGGGCGCACCCAATACCACGGTCGATATCCCTGCGATGTGGGAGCTTTCCGAGAAAACCGGCATGCCTATCGCCGGCAAAGACTTCAAGACAGGTCAGACACTCGTTAAGTCAGGTTTCGCCCCCATCATCGGCACACGCTGCCTTGGCCTGAACGGCTGGTTCTCAACCAACATCCTCGGTAACCGCGACGGTCTCGTGCTCGACGAACCCGCAAACTTCCGCACCAAGGAGGTTTCCAAGCTTTCCACTCTCGAGAGCATTCTCGTCCCTGACGAGCAGCCCGACCTCTACGGCCACGGCAACGACGAGGACACACAGTATTACCACAAGGTGCGTATCAACTACTATCCCCCGCGCAACGACAACAAGGAGGGATGGGACAACATCGACATCTTCGGCTGGATGGGTTATCCGATGCAGATCAAGATCAACTTCCTCTGCCGCGACTCTATCCTGGCCGCCCCCCTCTGTCTTGACCTGGTGCTTCTGAGCGACCTCGCCGCACGCGCCGGCCGCAGCGGAATCCAGCGCTTCCTGAGCTTCTTCCTCAAGAGCCCGATGCACGATTACACCAAGGGTGAGGTTCCTGTGAACCACCTCTTCCAGCAGTACACCATGCTCAAGAACGCTATCCGCGAGATGGGCGGCTACGAGGCTGACGAGGAGATAGATTAAATCAACGGTTTTTCAAGCGATTTCATTTAAATAAAATATAAGCGGACAGCGGTGTCTAAAAGATAAGACGCCGCTGTCCGTCTGTTTTCATAAGATGGAAGGGATGAAAATGGGTTCAGTAACGGTAATTTTTTTTAAAATATAGAGGAGGGTGAAAATTTTTTTGTAAATTTGCAAGAATCCATTAGAGTGTGCGGCGCATACACAATACTTTTACCTTATGAATAACAGTGAGGAACTGACCCATCATAAAATAGATAAAGCGAAAGTAAAGCGGAATGGGAAGCGTGTGGCGGCCAAAGTTATGAAGAGCGACCGCCTGGTACCTACGTTTCTGCGATCGATAGTTTCATCGCAATGTTCCTCGTGGACAGACATGATCATCAGCTTCGCGGCATTCGCCTGGCTGCATCTCACTCCTTTTCTCTCCACCGCCATCGGTGCTTTTGTGGGAGGAGTGGTCAACTGTCTGATTAATTACCGGTTCACCTTTCACGCACAGGATGTCCCCTGGAAATCGGTGATAGTGAAGTTCGCTCTCGTTTGGGCAGGGTCGCTGTTGCTCAATTCTTATGGCACTCATGCGCTCTATCACTTGTTCAGGCAATGGGAATGGCTTCAGGAGATGGGTTTTCGTCCCGATGGCTACTTCGCTGCCGCGCGACTGCTGACGTCGCTTGTCGTATCTCTTGCTTGGAATTTCATTCTTCAGCGTTACTTCGTGTTCAGAAATACACGGTTCGACCGTAAGATAACACTGCTGCTCGAGCGTATCCCTTTTCTTTCGGGAGAGGCGAAGGAGATGGAATG
>JAIDPP010000217.1 GCA_029062725.1 Muribaculaceae bacterium
CTGTCGGGAGCATACTGACGTATGTGACCGACGCCGAAATCTCAACCAACGACCCAGACGGGCCGTTATGACACACCATCATTTATGAAAGCGCAGAGGTATCAATCAATCTTCACGAGCTTATAGTTCTGAGTGCCAAGGCCTATCTCCTCTCCGTAGTCAAGGGTATGCATTCCGTGGCGCGAATCTATCCTCTCGATAAGATGCACCTTCCCGTGGTCTTCAGAATTTCTTACAAGATCCGTGCATGCTTTGTCAAGGGCAATGGGGTCAAGCGAGGCTAAAATACCGATATCATGCATCTTCGGATCCTCTGGATGAGAGTTGCAGTCGCAGTCAACTGAAAGATTGTTAGCAACGCTAATATAGAGGATATTATCTCCCGCATGGTCGGCGACAGACTTTGCGGCCTCAGCCATTGATTCAAGAAAATCATCCTGTTCGGCCGCCTTCCAGCCTCCCTCGCGAGACTCCGTGGCTCCTGCACTATGGATATACATCTTCCCGTTTCCGGAAGCGATTCCGATCGACATATTTTTCACGGCGCCTCCAAAGCCACCCATTGCATGTCCCTTGAAATGACTTAGTATCACGGTAAAATCATAATCCGGATAGGTCGCTCCTACTATATCATACTTCAGGTGTTTGCCACCTTCTATAGGCAGTTTCACCTCACCCGAGGCATCCATGATCTCCACAGGAGCGATGGCTGTAAAGCCGTGGTCTTCGGCCGCCTTGATATGGTCTTCGGCCGTATAACGTTTTCCTGCATACGCTGTGTTACATTCCACAATCGTTCCGTTGACGAGCTTCACAAAAGGAGCTATGAGCTGCGGATTGAGAAAGTTGTGACCTCCGGGTTCGCCGGTGGAGATCTTTACCGCCACTTTCCCCTTCGCCTCTCGTCCCAGCTGGTTGTAGAGTTCGACAATGGCATCCGGAGTGATCCGGGAGGTCATATAAACAATTGACGTGTCTTTCTTAGCGGAGAAGGCATCATTGACGTTAGAGGGATTGTTGGCATTCGCGCACCCTGCTATCATCAGGCAGAACGCAGGAATTGATGAGGTTAAAAATTTAAGTTTCATTTCAAGATAGTTTTAATAGTAACGCAAAATTAATAAAATTCTATATTTTTATCCTTTGGCAATACACAATTTTATATCTACCATTTCTGCCTAATCCATAATATGGTTAAAACTTCCGTAAAATTGGTTAGTCTGACTGAAAACCGTCATCAACCTTCCCTTCGTTCTCTACGTTATATTTATGTAGGTTGCTCTGAAAAATCCGTGGAAGAATCCGATAAAGATTGAAAAAACTTCAACAGGCTTCCAAAAAAGAATAAAAATTATAAATAAAATGGATATAGATTTGTCATGCATCAAATCTCCTGCTGACATCAAGGGGTTTGATATTGAAAAATTGGAATTATTAAGTGAAGAACTACGAGCTGCACTCATAAAGAAACTCTCCGCACACGGTGGCCATGTAGGTCCTAATCTTGGTGTGGTTGAGGCCACAGTTGCTCTGCATTATGTCTTTGACGCCCCCCAGGATGAAATAGTATTTGACGTATCTCATCAGAGCTATGTCCATAAAATGCTGACAGGGCGTATCGGCGCCTTTATAGATCCTGCACGCTATGACGAGGTAACCGGCTACACCTCTCCCCGAGAGAGCGATTATGACCTCTTTGAAATCGGACATACCTCGACCTCCATCTCTCTCGCCACCGGGCTTGCCAAGGCTCGCGACCTTAAGGGAGAACGACAAAACGTGATCGCCTTTATCGGTGACGCCTCTCTTGGAGGTGGTATGGCACTTGAAGCCCTCGATTATGCTCCCGAACTCGGCTCAAATTTCATTGTAATCCTTAACGACAATCAGATGTCGATTGCCGAAAATCACGGTGAACTTTACAATCATCTCGCCGAACTCCGAAAAACCAACGGAGAGGCGGAAAACAATATATTCAAGGCTCTCGGGTATGAATATATCTATGTTGAAGAGGGTAATGATCTCCGTAAACTTATCAAGGCTTTTAAAGAGGTGAAAGATACCGACCATGCAGTGCTCGTCCATATCAACACTATGAAAGGAATGGGCCTCCCGGTTGCGGAGGCGCATAAGGAGGAGTTCCATTACAATGGTCCTTTCGACGCCAAGTCCGGTGCCCCTCTTTACCCCACGGATGCGGAGAGTTATACAGATATGTTTGCAATGAAGATGCTCGAGCTGATGCAGGGCAATAAGGATATTGTAACCCTCACGGCAGGTACTCCGGGAGCCATTGGCTTCAGTGAGGAGATCAGACGTCATGCCGGCCGTCAGCTTGTTGACGTCGGGATCGCCGAACAGGATGCGGTCACCATGACCGCAGGTCTTGCCAAGGGTGGCGCCCGCCCGGTGATGGGCGTTGTCTCCACTTTCTTACAGCGTGCCTACGACCAGCTAAGTCATGATGTAGCGATCAACAATTTGCCCGCGGTCTTCGTGGATTTCTATACAGGTGTCTATGGAATGAATGATGTGACCCACCTTGGCCTTTTCGATGTGGCGATGGTTTCCAACATTCCGAATATAAAAATGCTCGCCGCCTCCAATGCTGAGGAGTACGTCGCTATGATAGAATGGGCCGTAGGGCAGACGGATTATCCCGTAGTTGTCAGAACACCGGGTGGAAAAGTAATTCATTCAGACCGTAAGATTAATCCTGATTTTCTCCGCTATGACGTTGTGGAAGATGGTTCGGAAATAGCCATTTTAGGATATGGTGCACTTTTAGAGAACGCTCTTCAGGCAGCCGCTATACTTAAGGATAAAAGTATTAACCCAAGGGTGATCAATGTCAGGAATCTATCCGAAGTCGATACAGAAACGCTTGATACTCTTGAAGGCTTCCGCCGAGTGATTACTATTGATGACGGTATCCTCAACGGTGGAGTCGGGCAGAAAATAGCCGCATATCTGGCTCCGAAAGGAATTAAAGTGACCTGTCTCGGTCTTAAAAAC
>JAIDPP010000218.1 GCA_029062725.1 Muribaculaceae bacterium
ACTATTGAGAGTTACTTAATTAAAACCAAAATAAAAGTGGAGTGGTTCAACTTAGAATAGCTAAGGGGTAATAAGGGAAATATATCCTTCCAAACACAATTTAAAAGGTTCGTACGAGTTTATGAAAAGGAATGTCGGACCAACTCCGGCATGTGTAAATATGAATTTGGAAACAACCTTTCTTTTTGTTATCGAGGTGGTCGGTACGATTGCATTCGCTATCAGCGGAATCCGTCTTGCAGCTTATAAGCATTTCGATATTTTCGGTGCTTATACTATTGGGCTTGTTACTGCGACGGGGGGCGGTACCCTTAGGGACGTGCTGCTCAATCTCCCGGTTTTCTGGCTCCAGACACCTGTTTATCTCGCAGTGACAGCCATTTCTCTAATAATCGTCGTTATCTTCAGAAGGGTTCTTGTAAGCCATGACAGAATACTCTTTACCTTTGATGCAATCGGACTTGCTCTTTTTGTCGTGATCGGAATACAAAAAACTCTGGCAGCCGGATATCCTATGTGGGGAGCAATAGTAATGGGTACTGTTACCGGGTCTTTCGGAGGAGTGGTCCGCGATATACTGATCAATGAGGAGCCCTTGTTTTTCAGGAAGGATATCTATGCTACGGCTTGTGTAGCCGGGGGAGTAGCCTATTGGATAATCGCCCTCTTCGGAGGAAGCGAATTGCTTCAACAGATCTCATGTGCGTTTATAGTGATTTTGCTTCGTGTCTGCGCCCTGAAGTACAACTGGGCATTACCGGTCCTGACTTATAACATTCATAAAACAAGGAATTAGAAGGCCATTTTATCGTTTAACCTTCATTCGTCAAGCATAAAAAGATTAAAAACCCCTAACAAAAGGGAAAAAGAGAGGAAATGTTTGTGATATTCCACAACTATTTATTAAATTTGCATATCTGAAAAAATTTAAATCTAAAATACCTCTATGGCAAAGAAAATCTATACGTTCGGCGGAGGAAAAGCCGAAGGTAATGCCGAGATGAGAAACCTTCTCGGTGGCAAGGGAGCCAATCTTGCAGAGATGAATCTTTTGGGAATGCCCGTACCTCCGGGTTTTACTATCACAACAGAAGTCTGCAACGAATACACCCAGTAC
>JAIDPP010000219.1 GCA_029062725.1 Muribaculaceae bacterium
AATTCCACGCCACGCCATCCCCTCCCAGAATAAAGAATACCACGCCGATGCAACCTCCTGAGCCTTCTTAAAATAAATCATTGCCTTCGAATATTTTTTTTCTAAATAATACGAACGGGCAAGATAGTAATTTGAACGGATTTTATAATCCATATCCGATCTCTTGTCAAAATACTCCACCGAATTAATCAGTAAAGAATCCAATCCTATATTATAATGACATTTGTCCAAAGCCTGTGCAAGTAACACACCATATATAGCTTTTTCATTATTATTCATTACCTCCTGCTCCAACGGCAAAAGAATCGCAAGAACGGAATCGGGGAAAGTATCCATAATGTTGTTGGTCTCCGACAGTGTTTTGATAACCTTACTCTCCCGTCCGCAACCGGAGGGGAGAAATAGAGATGAAGCAAGAAGCATCAGAAGTGTAAAAAAAGGAGTGATTCGCATAGGATGTGGTAAAACGGGGGCTAATAATTCACAAAAATAATTCTTTTCCACGAGAAATGAACTTATCCGAACTCTTTTTTCGAGAGATTTTCGTGGTCAGTCCTGAAGAGAGGGCAGCCTTACCGTTGACGGCGATAAGAGAGGAAAGCGGCCGGGGGAAGCATCCTCCGGCCGCTTTAGCCGGCTCCGTGACTCGCGTCATTCATGCCGGCACACAAACAAAATACCAAACATTACCCATTTGGACTCCGGCCGGCAGTCCCCCGCCGACCGAAGGGATATATCTTAGATCAGATCAACCCGCGTCCCTTCTCAATCGCCTGCTCGTTGAGGGGAATGAGTTTGTGGTGACGCTCGGGAAGGGATTTCTTCAATCCTTTGATCACGTTTTCCATCGGTAGCTTATATTCCATGGCCTCCAGCAGAGCGCCCATCACCACCATGTTGTAGGCCTTGGAGTTGCCTAATTCAAGTGTGGCCTCCATCGCGTCGATGGGGTAGATCTTGATATCATCGCGTTTAGGATGCTTGTGGATACCGTTGGTGTCGTAGATCAGCATGCCGCCCGGTTTCACCTTCGACGCGAATTTGTCGAGACTCTGCTGGTTGAGCGCGATCACCACATCGTAGCGGTCGAGCACCGGACTCGAAATCTTCTCGTCGGAGAGAATCACCGTGACGTTGGCCGTACCTCCTCGCTGCTCCGGGCCGTAGGAAGGCATCCATGTCACCTCCTTATCGTCCATAAGTCCGGAATAAGCCAATATCTTACCCATCGACAACACACCCTGGCCGCCGAAACCGGCTATGATAATTTCTTCTTTCATTGTTACCTTTTTGATGTTATGATGTGATTAGATATTCTTGAGATCGCCAAGAGGATATTTCGGGAACATGTTCTCCTCCATCCATTTGTTGGATTTCGCCGGACTCAGCTTCCAGCCCGAGTTGCAGGTAGCGACAACCTCCACAACGGATGTCCCCTTCTTTGCGAGTGCGTTCTCGAAAGCCTTTTTCAGGCAGGCCTTAGTCTTGCGGACTGCCGCCGGTGTATGCACCGACTGGCGAGTAACGTAGCAGGTTCCGTCGAGGATAGCCATAAGGTTGGTGATCTCGAGGGGATGACCGTTAAGGTCAACACGGCGACCGTAAGGAGTCGTGGCAGTCTTCTGACCTAAGAGTGTGGTAGGAGCCATCTGTCCGCCGGTCATGCCGTAGATAGCGTTGTTGACAAATATCATCACTATATTCTCGCCTCGGTTGGCGGCATGGATGGTCTCGGCTGTACCGATCGCTGACATGTCACCGTCGCCCTGATATGTGAACACCACATTCTCGGGCCACAGGCGCGAGATAGCCGTGGCTACAGCAGGTGCGCGACCGTGGGCGGCCTCCACCCAGTCAACATCTATATAATTATAAGCAAACACCGCACATCCTACAGGTGAGACGCCTACGGTCTTTTCCGTGAGTCCCATTTCGGCGATAACTTCAGCCACTAATTTATGGACCACACCGTGGCTGCAGCCGGGGCAGTAGTGCATGTGAACCTCGTCGAGAAGCTCCGGCTTTGAATAAACCTTATTTTCTTCGCGTATGATTTCGTTGATTTCCATCTCTTGAGGTTTTTATCTGTTAATGATTTTTTCTTCAAGCGCGGCAAGCACCTCGTCGGGGCTGGGGATGATTCCTCCCATGCGTCCGAAATGCTCTACGGGAAGCGAATCGTGGACGGCGAGACGCACATCCTCGATCATCTGGCCCGCATTGAGCTCTACCACAAGAATACCCTTCTTTCCTTCCGCGGCCTTGCGGATTGCCTCCGTGGGGAAGGGCCAGAGGGTGATGGGGCGGACAATTCCGACCTTTAGACCCTTCTCGGCGGCCATCTCCTCGGCCTTGGCGCAGATACGGGCGATGGAGCCGAAAGCGATCAGCAGATAGTCGGCATCCTCGACACCGATCTCCTCCCAGCGGGTCTCGTTCTTCTCGATCTCGCGGTAGCGGGCCTGAAGCTGATGATTGATAACCTCCATGCGTGATGACTCGAGCTCGAGCGAAGTAACGATATTGCGCTTGCGACCTCCCTTACGGCCGTCGGCCGCCCAGGGACACTGCTCGCGGATCTGCTCCTCCGTGCGGCGCTGACGCTGCTCTGGAAGCACCACCTTCTCCATCATCTGCCCTACGATACCGTCGGCGAGAATCATGGCGGGATTGGTATATTTGAACGCGAGGTCGAAACCGAGCCCGACGAAATCCACCATCTCCTGGACTGTCGAAGGCGCCAGAACTATGAGATGATAGTCGCCGTGGCCTCCTCCCTTGACAGCCTGGAAATAGTCGGCCTGCGAGGGCTGGATAGTGCCGAGGCCCGGGCCTCCGCGCATAACGTTAAGAATAAGGGCGGGGAGGGAAGCCGCCGCGATATAGGAGATACCTTCCTGCTTGAGGCTGACGCCGGGCGACGACGAGGAGGTCATAACCGCCTTGCCGCTTGCGGCTCCGCCATACACCATGTTGATGGCGGCAACTTCAGACTCAGCCTGGAGCACAACCATACCGGTTGTCTCCCACGGCATCAATTCTTCCAAGGTTTCGAGCACCTCGGACTGTGGAGTGATGGGATAGCCGAAATAGCCGTCGCAGCCGTAACGTATCGCGGCATGGGCTATGGCCTCGTTCCCCTTCATTAATCTCACTTCCTCTTTCATACCTTTCTTTTGTGTTTTCTTGGTTAGGTCAGATGATTAGCTCAGTTCAGTCAACTTTAACTCGGTAAACCTCGATACATGCGTCCGGACATACCCATGCGCATGAGCAGCACCCTGTGCAATTCTCCGGATTAGCCATGTAGGCGTAATGGTAACCGCGGTCGTTTACCTCGTTTGGCTGAAGCGACAATGTGTCGGTCGGACAGGCCACTACACAGAGGTCGCAGCCCTTACACCGTTCCACATTGACGGTGATCGCTCCTCTTACTTTTGCCATCGTTCAATATTAGATTTTCAGTTCGTATTTCCAAAATTTCCATCTTATCGCACCCTTGGAAGCCCCTCGGACCAACGGATTGATCCGGTGCCGGACGACCCCCAGCGGAGATTCAGCGCAAATATAATATATTTTTACTCCCCTTTTAGGATTATTTTAATGTTTAAAAACATATTTCGGCCCGCTGATTCCCTTTTGGTACGTTTTTAACTATTTCCGGTCCTTTTCAAGGATTCCGACGAGTTCGCGGAGTCCCTGCGAGGCGGTCTTCTGAATCACGGTGACGTTGGGAATGCCATGAGTCGAAGCCGGACGAGGGTCGATGTAATAGATGGGGGTGCCGGGACGCACGCACTGAAGGAGTCCCGCGGCGGGATAGACCACAAGCGATGTCCCGATCACTACGAAGATATCGGCCTTAGAGACGATTCTCGCCGCTTCCTCTATCATCGGGACCGGCTCCTGAAAGAACACTATATGCGGGCGCATCAGGTCGCCGCGTTTCCCGCGTGTGGCGGGACTGGTCTCGAGATGCTCTATGTCAAGGCTTTCGATATAGTCCGGATCCGACACGGAGCGTATCTTCATCAGTTCTCCGTGAAGATGAAGAACACGGCTCGACCCGGCTCGTTCGTGAAGGTCATCGACATTCTGGGTGATGACATATACGTCGTAGTCCTCCTCGAGTTCCACAAGGATTCTGTGAGCCTCATTGGGCTGCGCCTCTATAAGCTGGCGACGCCGCTCGTTATAGAAACGGTGGACGAGTTCAGGGTCGCGGCGGAAGCCGTCGGCCGAGGCTACATCCATCACGGGATAGTTTTCCCAGAGGCCGTCGGCGTCGCGGAAGGTCCTGATGCCGCTTTCGGCGCTTATACCGGCGCCGCTGGAGATTACCAGCACCGGCTTGTTTTTTCTGATGCTTTTCATTTCTGCTTTTGTTTTCCTATACAAATTTAGCAATTTTTTTTGATTGCGGAAATCTCAGTGCAGGAAATTTCTCTGTATAACAATTACCGGGAGTCCTCCGCAGATGCAAAAAAAGTCCGGATGCTTCTGCATCCGGACCCTTCAGTCAATTCTTATCGGAAATTAGCCGTTCACCTGCTTCATGTGAGCGATGAGGTCGAGCACCTTGTTGGAGTAGCCGATCTCATTGTCATACCAGCTGATCACCTTAACGAACTTGTCGGTCAAATATACGCCGGCAGTAGCGTCGAAGATAGAGGTGAGGGGGCAGCCGAGGAAGTCGGAAGAAACGACAGCATCCTCAGTGTAGCCGAGCACACCCTTGAGCTCGCCTTCGGAAGCCTCCTTCATAGCGGCGCAGATCTCCTCCTTAGTGGCGGGATTTGCAAGGTTTACAGTAAGGTCAACTACAGATACGTCGAGAGTGGGGACACGCATGGAGATACCTGTGAGCTTACCGTTGAGCTCGGGGATAACCTTACCTACAGCCTTAGCGGCACCTGTAGAAGAGGGGATGATGTTGCCGGAAGCGGCACGGCCACCACGCCAGTCCTTCATGGAAGGACCGTCAACAGTCTTCTGTGTAGCGGTAGTGGAGTGAACAGTAGTCATAAGACCTTCCACGATACCGAACTTGTCGTTGAGGACCTTGGCGATAGGTGCAAGACAGTTGGTAGTACAAGAAGCGTTTGAAACGAACTGAGTGCCCTTAACGTAAGTGTTCTCGTTAACGCCGCATACGAACATCGGGGTGTCGTCCTTTGAGGGAGCGGACATTACCACATATTTGGCGCCGGCCTCGATGTGAGCCTGTGCTTTCTCCTTGGTGAGGAAAAGACCTGTTGACTCAACAACGTATTCTGCACCTGCCTCGCCCCAGCCGATCTCTTTGGGATCGCGGCATGCGGTAACGCGGATGGGCTTGCCGTTCACGATAAGGAGGCTCTTCTCAAGATCATAGTCAACTGTGCCGTCGAAACGACCGTGCATAGTGTCATACTTAAGCATGTATGCCATGTAATCTACAGGAAGGAGGTCGTTGATTGCTACTACCTCGATGTCATCTCTCTTTGTAGAGGCACGGAACACGAAACGTCCGATACGGCCAAAGCCGTTGATACCAATCTTTGTCATTGTTTCTGATTTAATATATGTTTTTATATTGGGTTATTAATTACTTCTTTAAGACTTAGCTTTGCAGAGGCCGGCGAACGAACCGCCTACAACCTTTGAGTGTCTTTCACCTGCAAAGATAGCAATTTTTTCTGATATATTCCATCACTTTCCTAAAAATTAAACATTTTAGCGCGCTTTTTAATTTATTTTGAACTTTTCGCCCCGATTCGGTTTATAATTGTAGAGTTTTTACATTTCGGAGGATTTTTTTCTCCGGGATTACGGCTCTTCCACTATGACAAAGAATAAACTGAATTAACATTATTGCTTCATTATATGGGAAAATTTTTACATGATTTCAAGGAATTCGCCCTTAAGGGGAATGTGATCGATATGGCTATCGGTGTGATCATCGGCGGCGCTTTCGGCAAAATCGTTACTTCGTTGGTAAACGACATCATCATGCCGCTTGTCTCTCTCGGGACCGGAAGCATGAAATTCAGCGACCTCTCCACTACCCTGCGCCCAGAGGTTAAGGACGCGGCCGGTGTCGTTGTCGAGGAGGCGGTTACGTTCAACTACGGTATGTTTATCCAGAACATCGTCGATTTCGTGATCATCGCCCTCTGTATCTTCATCGCCCTGCGCTACACCATGAAGTTTATGAAGAAAGAGGAGAAGGTCGAGGAAGAGGCTCCGGCTCCCGAACCGACCAAGGAGGAAGTCCTCCTCACAGAGATCCGCGACCTCCTCAAGCAGGATGTGGCGAAAAAATAAGTCTCAGGTTCTGCGATTAAAGACTTTTAGACACGTTGTTATAAAACCGGCCGGGATGCACATCCGTGCATCCCGGCTATATTTTTTACAATGCCTCGGTGGCCTCGATTTCGGTCAGGATGCGAAGGGCGTCGGATATGGAACCGACCTTCTCCACTACCATCAAGTTACGGCCGTTGACCTCCTTGAGGGAGGTGCCGGCAAGATGGCTCTGCATCCATCCTAACACGCGCCCGAAAGCCCGGCTGGAATAATATGCCTTGTTGTCGTTATCCACGAAATAAGCGCGCATCCTCCCCCCTTTCAGCACCAGCCGCTCTATACCGAGCCGCTTGGCCGCCAGACGCAGCGGAACCACGCGGATAAGTTCTTCCGAAGTCCCGGGGATGGCGCCGAAACGGTCGCGAAGCTGACTGCGGAACTCCTCCGTCTGCTCCACCCGTTCCATATTGTCGAGCTGGCGGTAGAGTGAGATCCGCTCATGCTCCTGCGGCACGTATTCCGCCGGCAGACGCAGCTCGAGATCGCTCTCGAGGGAGCAGTCGGCCGTAAACTCATCATCCTTCCCGGCGCTAAGGTCAGTGAAGGTGTCGCCGAACTCCTCCGTCTTCAGCTCTATGACAGATTCCTTGAGTATCTTCTGATAGGCCTCATATCCGAGGTCGGCGATAAATCCGCTCTGCTCCGCCCCTAAAAGGTTTCCGGCTCCGCGGATGTCAAGGTCCTGCATGGCGATATGGATTCCGGCACCTAAATCGCTGAAGCTCTCGATCGCCTGAAGTCGCCGGCGCGCCACGGGTGTCAGCGGCATCCCGGGAGGCACCAGCAGATAGCAGAACGCCTTGCGGTTGCCTCGCCCGACACGTCCGCGCAGCTGATGGAGTTCGCTAAGGCCGAAGTTCTGCGCGTTGTTGACCATTATCGTGTTGACGTTGGGCATGTCGATACCGTTCTCCACAATGGTTGTCGAGAGCAGCACGTCGTAATCGTGGTTGGAGAAATCGATGATCGCCTTCTCCACTTTCTCCGGAGGCATCTGTCCGTGGACCGTGACGATACGCACACCCGGAATCAGCCTGCGCAGAGTGTTCTCTATTGTGGCGAGATTCTCGATACGGTTGGATATAAAGAATACCTGACCGTTGCGGCTCAGCTCGAAATTGACGGCTTCGGATATCACCTCGTCATCGAAGGTGCTAACGTTGGTCACGATCGGATGGCGGTTGGCCGGAGGGGTATTGAGCGAGCTGAGATCGCGCGCTCCCATCAGCGAGAACTGCAGCGTGCGCGGTATAGGCGTGGAGCTCATCGTGAGAGTATCGACATTGACC
>JAIDPP010000022.1 GCA_029062725.1 Muribaculaceae bacterium
CCTTAATGTAGAGATATGTTGTTTCTTTTTTCTATTATATCGAGAGGCGTCGGAGAGTTGAGATGAGCTGCTGGTTGATGGGCTTGTCGTTCTTGATTGCTTTTGTGAATGGGACGTTTACAATCTCATCGTTCTTGACTCCGATCATCACGCTTCGCTGGTCGTCGAGGAGGGCGTCGATTGCGGCGGCTCCCATGCGTGATGCAAGGATACGGTCGTGAGCTGTGGGCGAACCGCCACGCTGGAGGTGTCCCAAGATTGATACACGCACGTCGTAGCCTGGGTATTCCTCCTTCACACGCTGTGCCAGACCCATCGCTCCTCCCGTGATAGGAGATTCGGCGACAAGCACGATGGAGGAGTTCTTCGACTTGCGGAAACCGTTCTGGATAAGTTCTGAAAGCTGATCGACCTGAGTCGAGATCTCCGGGATGATGGCAGCCTCGGCCCCGGCGGCGATGGCTCCGTTGAGGGCAAGGAAGCCGGCGTCGCGGCCCATGACCTCGATGAAGAAGAGGCGCTCGTGGGAGGTCGCTGTGTCGCGGATCTTGTCCACGCAGTCCATTATAGTGTTGAGGGCCGTGTCGTAACCGATGGTGGTGTCAGTGCCGTAGAGGTCGTTGTCGATTGTGCCGGGGAGACCGATGATGGGGATGTTGAATTCGTTGGCGAAAATGCGCGCGCCCGTGAGGGAGCCGTCACCGCCGATCACCACGAGGGCGTCGATGCCGTGGCGTTTCATCACATCGTAGGCACACTGGCGACCTTCCGGAGTCTGGAACTCCTTGCAGCGTGCTGTCTTGAGGATCGTACCGCCGCGCTGGATGATGTTGGAGACGTTCTGGGTGGAGAACTCCTCGATTTCATCCGTGATAAGGCCGCGATAGCCACGATATATACCGAATACTTTGAACCCGGCGAAGATACCGGCGCGCGTCACGGCGCGAATAGCGGCGTTCATTCCGGGAGCGTCGCCTCCCGAGGTAAGTATGCCGACCGACTTAATCTGACTCATATATGTTTCTTTTATGTTACTTTCTACTCGCAAATATAGCTATTATTTATTAATTTTGCCAATAAAACAGTATAAACCGATGGAAAAAACTGCACCGGGAGTTGGGAGGGCCGTGACCGTCGGGACATTCGACGGCGTCCACCGTGGGCACCGGGAGGTGTTGCGCACGCTGCGGGAAGAAGCCGCCGCGCGCGGACTTGTGCCTTCGGTGGTGACTTTCGACCGTCATCCCCTGGAGATCGTGGCTCCTGAGCGCGCCCCGCGTCTGCTCCAGCTCCCCGAAGAGCGCGCCGCGATGCTGCGGGAGACGGGAGTGGAGGTTATCGAAGTCGCGTTCACTTCCGAACTTAGCGCCATGACGGCCCGGGAATGGGCCGCGATATTGCGCGACCATTACGGGATGCGCCTTCTCATCAGCGGTTATGACAACAAATTCGGCAGCGACGGGCGGGCGATGAGTGCCGCCGACTATCTACGTCTCGGAGAGGAGATGGGATTCGCCGTAGTAACGGCTCCTGAGCTTTCCGGAATCTGCTCCTCGGCTATCCGCAGGGCGGTTGCGGCCGGAGACATGACCCGTGCGGCGGAGATGATGGGACGGCCCTATTCTCTCTCCGGCAGGGTGGAGGAGGGAAGGCACCTCGGGAGGACAATCGGTTTTCCGACTGCTAATCTCGCTGTCTCGCCGCGAATACTTCTACCGGCGCCCGGAGTCTATGCCGGCCGGCTTGACGGGATGCCGGCGGTGATCAATATCGGCGACAATCCGACGGTTGGTCAGGGGAACCCTATCACGGTGGAGGCACATGCGATCGGTTTCAGCGGCGACCTTTACGGGCGCGACCTCCGGCTTGAATTCAGCGAAAGAATCCGCGGCGAGCGGAAGTTCGGAAGTCTCGAGCAACTCAAGGAGCAGATAGGGAAAGATATTTTATTTGCCCGAGAGAAAAATAATAGTTATATTTGCTGAAATAAAGATAAGAATACCATGAACGGAATAGAAGTAATCAATTTTGCGGAGACTCCGAGTATCATCAACCGATATATGATGGAGCTGCGTGACGTTGGGATTCAGAAGGATCCGCTGCGCTTCCGCGCCAACCTCGGACGTATCGGGGAGCTGATGGCTTACGAAATATCCAAACGCCTCAACTATAAGGAAACGGAGGTTCAGACCCCGTTGGGGAAGGCCGTATGCCGCGAGCCTGCCGATCAGTTGGTGCTGGCTACGATCATGCGCGCCGGACTGCCGTTCCACCACGGATTCCTCAGCTGCTTCGACCGGGCTGAGAACGCCTTCGTCAGCGCCTACCGCAAATACCGCGAGAAAGGGGGCGACGACTTCGACGTGCTGATAGAATATTTAGCCTCACCCTCTATAGAAGGGAAGACCCTGCTGCTTGTAGATCCGATGCTTGCCACGGGCAGTTCCATGGAACTCGCTTACCGCGCTCTGCTCACCAAAGGGGAGCCGGCGAAGATACATGTGGCCTCGGTGATAGCCTCACGGCAGAGCGTGGAATATGTCTGCGACCGTTTCCCTGCCGAAAAGACCACGGTATGGTGTGCCGACATCGACCCGGAAATCAACGCCCACAGCTATATAGTGCCCGGACTGGGCGATGCTGGCGATCTCGCTTTCGGGGAGAAACTCTGACTTTATTTATAGGAGCCGTTACGGCCAGCGGTAATATTCCGGACAAATGCTGATAGAGAAGATAGAAATAATGAATTTCAAGAATATCCCGGAGGCGAGGCTCGAGTTCTCGCCCGGGGTGAATTGTCTTCTCGGCATGAACGGTATGGGTAAGAGTAATCTCCTGGAGGCGGTATGGTTTCTTAGCATGGCTCGCCCGATGCATACCCTTCCGGAACCCTCGCTTATCCGCCACGGCGAGGATATGCTGATGGTGAAGGGGGATTACACGGCCGACAGCGGCTCCCGTGAGACGGTTAGCTGCGGGATAGTGCGCGGCAAGGGTAAGACCCTGAAACGCAACGGGAAGGAATATTCACGCATTTCAGAACATATCGGCAAGTTTCCGATCGTTTCGGTGCTACCCTCCGACAGTGAGATCGTGAGTGGAAGCGGCGAGAACCGCCGCCGTCTTGTGGATATGGTGATCTCACAGGCTGATCCGCTCTATCTGGCCCATCTGATAAAATATAACCGGGCGCTGGAATCGCGCAACCGTATGCTGCGTGCCGGAATCCGCGACTCGCTTCTCTACGAATCCGTCGAGAGCGGTCTCTGCGAGGCCGCCCGGCAGATAAACGCCGCGCGCCGTCGCTGGACCGAGGAGTTGCGTCCCGTCTTCGAACGCTATTACAGCATGATATCGGGTGATGCGGAACGCGCCTCGATAAAATATAAAAGTGCCCTCAACGATGCCGACCCCAAAGAGATACTTGATTCCCTGCGCACGAAAGATATCGTGTTGGGTTATACCTCCCAGGGAGTTCACCGCGATGACCTCTCAACCGGTCTTGGCGACTACAGCATGCGGCGTCTCGGAAGCCAGGGACAGGTGAAGAGCTTCACTATCGCCCTTAAATTCGCGGTCTTCGACTATCTGCGGCGCACCGGCGGGATGACTCCAATCCTCCTTCTTGACGACATCTTCGACAAGCTCGATTCGAGCCGTGTCGGGAGGATAATGGAGGTGGTCAGCGGCGGAGGGGAGTTCGGTCAGATCTTCATCACCGACACCAACCGCGAACACCTTGACGAGACCATCTCCTCGATACGCTCTGAGAGCCGGCTTTTTGAAGTGAAGGATGGAGGCTTCAGCTGCCTATGAAAAGGATAGAACCGGAATCTATAGGAGATGTGTTACGGCTGACCATTCAGGAGAGCGGCATGGCCGGAAGGCTCGACGAGGTTAAGGCCATCGAGATGTGGCCGGTGCTCGTCGGGGAGCGGCTCGCGCGGCTCACTTCACGCCCGCGGGTAAGCTGCGGCATAATGGTTGTGGATGTGTGGAGCGCACCTTTGCGGCAGGAGCTGAACATGAACCGTTCGACACTAATCTCCCTCATCAATTCCCGGCTCGGGAAGGAGGTGATAAAAGGGATAAGGTTCAGATGAGAAAGTATAACCCGTCGCTACGGGAAATAATAAAACAAAAGGAAAGAAGGGGAAAAGAAAACAAAAGAATATGAATCCAGACAGACTGCCCGATCCGGGCTTATTCAAGCATAGCTGCGACCTGCAGATACGATTCAGCGATGTCGATGTTCTCGGCCATGTAAACAATACGGTTTATATGACATTCTACGATACCGGGAAGGCCCATTTCTTCAGCGATATCCTCGGAAGGGAGATAGACTGGAAGCATGTGGAATGTGTGATAGCCAATATTGACTGCGCTTTTCTCGCGCCTATCTATTTCCGCGACGACATCGAGGTTCTAACCCGTTGCGAGAGTATCGGGGATAAGAGTTTCAAACTTCTTCAGGTGATACGCGAGAAGCGGAGCGGACTGCTCAAATCGGCCTGCGAGACTGTGATGGTCGCATTCGACGCCGGCGAGGGGAAGGCAATGGAGCTTCCGGATGTGTGGAGAAAGGCTCTTGAGAATTCATAATGCGTAGCAGGCATTTCCGAATTCATCATAATTCATAATGCGTAATCATAATATGGAGACAAGCGAAGTAAAGGGGATAATGGAGGAGATATTGCGGAAGGAAGCCGAAGCGGTGCTCAACATTCCGGTCAGCGACGGCTACGGCAAGGCCGTGGAGCTGATTGTTGACCGCGTCAACCGCCGCGGAGGTAAGCTGATCACTTCAGGAATGGGGAAAGCCGGTCAGATCGCTATGAATATCGCCACAACGTTCTGCTCCACGGGCACTCCGGCCGTATTCCTCCACCCATCCGAGGCGCAGCATGGTGACCTGGGCGTTCTTCAGCATAATGACCTGATGCTGCTGCTGAGCAATTCAGGAAAAACAAGGGAGATCGTGGAACTCGTGGAACTTGCCCGCGCATTGAACCCCTCCATTCCGATTATTGTTATAACCGGAAACGGGGATTCCCTTCTCGCGCAGACCGGTGACGTGACCCTCCTTACGGGCGGGGCGCCGGAGGTGTGTCCGCTGGGGATGACCCCGACCACTTCCACCACCATGATGACGGTCATGGGGGATGTGCTGGTGGTGGCCGTAATGAAGGCTATCGGCTTTACACGCGAGGAATATGCGCTGCGGCATCATGGCGGCTATCTTGGATGTAAGGCCGCAGGACGTGTGGAGAAGGAGATTTATTGAAATTATTGTAGGGATGACGGGATGATGTAAGAAATGATTATGGAAAATATGACAATTATAGATATCCCTGTAGATTTCAGCAAAGTAGCTAAGGATTCCAGGGATGGGGAGATAATCAGGGAAGTGATGGGCTGCCGCGCCACGGCGCGCGAGCTGCGCAAGGAGGAACGAGACATCGACGCTCTTGAACGCATCGTGGAGGGTCTTCGTCTGATGAGGGAATACAGCGAGTTTGAGAGCGTGGAGTTCCGTGCTCTTCTCGTCATGCTTCTTTTCGATCTGAGCGAGGTGCATTTCGCCCTTAAGGATTACCGCCAGAGCGAGAAGGAGCTCGAGGTGCTTTTCCGGGTCCTTGAAGGACTGATAAAGGAGGATGCGGAGCGTTTCGGCAAATATCATGTGCTTGCTATGGAGCTTTCCACACGTATCCTGCGCAGCCGCAAGAAGACCCTCGACCTTCTGGTGAAGCAGCAGCTTAACGCCGAAGCATTGACTGATAAGGTGAATGCCGGGGTATTGGCGGCTACCGACAAGCTTGTGGATTCGCTCCGAAATGTCGGTGAGCTCCTCGCCTCTACCGGCGATTACCGCGGGGCGATGAAATTCTACACCGAAGCGATACGCATCTCCAAGAAACGTGCAGGCAAGGTTAACCGCAAAGAGGTGAAGATGACCGTTGAGATGGCGAAGATAATGATGCGCGTCCGCAACATGCGTCCGCGTGCGAAACGCCTTCTGAGTGCCATCCTTCCCCATGCGATAGCTTTGGAGACTATTGAACTCGAGGAGGATATCCTTGCCCTCATCCAGATGATCGACGATGACTTCGAGCATGAGACCGGCTGGAAGACCTTCTTCCACAAGATCCAAAAAGGTGTGAAAGGTCTGACCAAGAAGAAAAAGGAGAAATCTTCCGAAGATTCGGAGGAGGATACCGAGACTGCGGAGGTCGAAGATCAGGAAGTGTCAGAGAATACACCGGGAGAGACTTCTGAAGAGGCGGAATCCGATAAGAGTGGGAAGAAAAAGAAGGATAAAAATAGAAAGAAGAGATGAGCACGATACTTAATACCAATGGAGACCGGCTGAAAGTACCGGCCCTTCGTGACAGGGAGGGATTCCGTTGCGCGATATTCACTGCGGAGTGGAATCCGGCAGTGACCCATGCACTCCGCGACGGGGCTGTGGAGGTTCTTCGTGAGGCGGGTGTCGGCGATGATCGTATTCTTCTGGAGGAGGTTCCCGGCACGGTGGAGCTGGTTAATGCCGCCGGACTCGCAATCCGTCAGATGAAGGATCTTGACGCCGTAATTGTGATCGGATGCGTGATACGCGGCGATACGCCCCATTTCGATTATGTATGCGAAATCGTGGCAGAAGGCACCGCCCGGCTGAACGCCAAGGGTGAGGCGCCGGTGATATTCGGCGTCCTGACCTGCAACAACGAGCAGGAGGCGTTAGATCGCGCCGGTGGCAGTCTTGGAAACAAGGGAGCCGAAGCGGCTGTGGCGGCAATAAAGATGGCCAATCTTCATAATAAGCTGATGCGTTAGGGAAAACCATCCCCTCATGTTCCCTACGGCGCGGGAAAAGAGAAATATAAGAAATAGGAAAGGTCCGGACATCTCACGACGTCCGGACCTTTCTTCCTGTCATTGATGGGCCGTGTCTGCTTACGCGTTATCCAACGAGCCGGCAGAGCGGATTTATCCATCTCCGACACACGATAGAAATTACTAATGAATATAACCCAAAAATTAGACAATTATGTTTTTCCGTTACCA
>JAIDPP010000220.1 GCA_029062725.1 Muribaculaceae bacterium
CATTTATCCTCTACTATGGATTTTATAACCATTCCCGCCAGCGTCATCCCGAAAATAGCGGTGATGTGCATCAACGAGCCGTTGATCTGCGCTTTGCGCAGATCGGCCTCACTGCGGCTCCCCTCCGGTTCGGGGCCAAGGTTGGGCAGGAGTTCATCGCTATATACCACCTGAAATTTCCTTGCCGGAAACCTCCCCTTTTTCTTAAATCTTTGCCGAAGGGCCCTTGCAAGCGGGCAGCCTGTCGCTTTCCGGAATTCCGCCGTCTTTATCTTTGACGGATCAAGCTTAAGGGCGGCTCCCATGGAGGAATAGAATTTCGCCTTGGTGGCCGTGGCGGCTTCGATTAGAGCGACCTTATCCTTAAGGGAATCGATGGCATCCACGATATAATCGTAGTTGTAAAGACGGAACTGCGCCACATTCTCTTCGCTGAACCTTGTATCGACAACGGTGATCTCCGCATCGGGTGCGACCGTGAGAAGATGTTTCTTCAAGGCCTCCACCTTCGGCTCGCCGATGGTCTCAGTCGTGGCCATCAGCTGCCGGTTGATATTTGAAGGGGCCACTACGTCGCCGTCAACGATGGTGATATGCCGTATGCCTGAGCGAACCAGCGCTTCGACACACCATGAACCCACTCCTCCGATACCGAAGACTATAACCCTCGCCTCCGAAAGTTTCCGCACCCCGGCCTCACCTAAAAGCCTTACCGACCGTGAAAGAACCTCCTTATTCAGATTTTCCATATCAGTTGATTCCGGTTTTATATAACCTTGTCTCATATTTAGACTTTAATCCTCATCCACATCGCCCTGCTTCACAGCCTCCGCCGTGGCTTTAATCGAGGAGGGAGCACCTGTCTTGCCGGCATTCGGATCCTTGAACCAACCTGAAAGGTATTTCTCGTTGATGCGCTGCATAAGTTCCCAGAAGTTAGGCACGAACAGCGTGCCGATAACGGCGTTCATAGCCATGCCGAACACTACGGCCGTTCCCAACTCGATCCGGCTGTTGGCGCCCGCACCCGTAGAAAACATCATAGGCATCACACCAAACACGAAAGCAAGGGCTGTCATCATAATCGGCCGGAAACGGATCACCCCGGCGTCATGGGCACTCTGCGAGATCGGGATTCCGGCTTTGCGGAAGTCCATGGCGTATTCCACGATTAGAATGGCGTTTTTAGCCGACATTCCCAACAGAAGGATCAGTCCGATCTGGGTATATATACTTATGCTCTGGCTCATGACAAGAACCCCAAGGACGGTTCCGAGGATAGCTATCGGCATACTGAGCACCACGGCTATCGGGTCAGTCCAGCTCTCATATTGGGCTGCCAGCACAAGTATCGTCATTATGATGGCGAAGATGAAGACAAAGCTGATTGTCGTTCCGGCCTGCGTTTCCTGATAGGCGATACCGGTCCAGGCGTATGAATAGTTCTTGCCAAGGGTATTGTTGACGATGTCCTCCATTATCTTTATACCTTCCGACGAACTGACTCCATGTGCAGGAGTGGCGGTAAGGGCTGCCGTCTGGTACATGTTGTAACGCGACACGGAGGGCTCGCCGAATACCTGCTCAACGGTGGCGAAAGCCGAGAAAGGAACCATCCCCCCGTCCGAATTGCTGACGCTCAGGGCCAATATATCGCCGGCATCCATACGCGAGTTTCCCTGGGCCTGGAGCATAACCTGATAGGAGCGTCCGAAATCCTCGAAATCGTTCACATAGCTGCCTCCCATATAGGCCGACAGCACCGAATAGACATCCTCCATACGGATTCCCATCATCTTGATACGGTCGCGGTCGAAATTAACCTCGAACTGCGGCACAAGTCCCTGATACATCGTGGTGACAGAGGATATCTTGGGATTCTTCTCGGCCGCCGCCCTCACCTCGTTCAGGGCTTCGAGCAGTTGCTGTGCCCCGAGACTGTTGATGTCAAGCAACTGCATCTCCAGACCCGAGGAATTTCCCAGACCCTGGATGGCAGGGGGATTGGCTGAGAATATCACGGCCTCCTGGAAATGCGCCGACACGCTGTCAACGTAAGCCATTACCCTATCTATCGAACCTTTCCTCCATCTCTCCTTCCAAGGCTTGAGAATAACATTGAGCGAAGCGTTGTTCGATGCCGAGCCTCCTCCCATAAGCGAGAATCCGGAGATTGTCATGACATCCTTGACGTATGGATTCTTCCGTATCTCCGCAGAAAGACGGCTCACTACCTCCTCCGTGCGTTCAAGAGATGCGCCCGTAGGTAATTGCACGGAGGTCATGAAATATCCCATATCCTCCGAGGGGATATAGCTTGTGGGCCATGTCACAAAACCATATATCGCAACGGCCGAAAGGGCAAGAAAGACAAGCATCGAGATCAACGGACGCTTCAGCATCATGGTGATAAGCTTTTCGTAGCCCTTGAGAGTAGCGTCGAACCCTTTGTTGAATATCTTATATATCGGATTCTTTGTGGGTTTGCGGGGGGTGAGGAAGAGGGCGCACAATGCCGGAGTCAGAGTCAAGGCATTGAATCCGGAGAAAGCTGTAGAGACAGCGATGGTAAGCGCGAACTGCTTGTAAAGTTCTCCGGTGATACCGCTGACGAAAGCAGTTGGAATGAATACCGAGAGAAGCACAAGAACTTCGCCGATCACCGGTCCCGTCAGTTCCTTCATCGCCTTAGTCGCGGCAGCCTTGCGGGAGATATCCCCTTTATAGACGATTCGCGAGCAGTCTTCGACAACGACTATGGCATCGTCAACCACGATCGCGATGGCAAGCACCATTCCGAAGAGAGAGAGCGTATTGAGTGAGAAGCCCATCAGTTTCATCACAGCAAACGTAGCAATGAGCGACACCGGAATCGTCAGCATCGGTATTATCACCGCCTTCCAGTTCTGTAGGAAGAGAAGTATCACGACCATCACGATCAGGGAGGTCTCGATGAAGGTCTTCACAACGTCATCTATGGATTCATGCACATAATCGGTAGTGTTCATCACCACCTCATAATGTACCCCCTCGGGGAAATATCTCGAAAGCTCGTCCATCTTCTTGAGAGCCCCGTCGGCCACCTCAAGGGCGTTGGCGCCCGGAAGCTGCTCGATACCGATCAGGGCCGCCCCCTCTCCGTTGACCGTTGACGACATGCTGTAGGAGGTGCTCCCGAGTTCGATACGCGCAACATCCCTCAGGCGCAACATCCCCTTGCCCGTGCGCAGCACGATATTCTCGAACTCCTCGGCACTCGAAAGACGCCCTTGTGTAGTGAGGGTGAAGGTGAATTCAGATTTGTCGCCGTTGCCTGATTCTCCGACCGATCCCACGCCGACCTCCATATTCTGACTCTGTATGGCCGCCGCGACATCGGCCGGTGTGAGTCCGCGGGCGCGCATCACCTCCGGATCAAGCCATACGCGCATCGAATATTCTCCTCCTCCGAACGACTGGACTCCTCCCACACCCTTCACACGCGTCAGTGGCTCGTTGATATGCAACTGAGCGTAATTGGTAAGATAGAGGGCGTCATATAGTTTCGGATCCCCCTTCAGAGCGAGGAAGAGCACGTTGTTGCTCGATTCCTTGCTCACCTGCACTCCCTGCTGGGTGACGGTGGTAGGGAGAGTGGCGTCAGCAAGAGCCACGCGGTTCTGCACCTCCACAGCCGCCTGATCCACATCAGTGCCGTTCTCGAAAGTGATCGTGAGGTTATAACTGCCGTCGCTGCCGCAGCTGGAACTCATATACATCATCCCCTCCACTCCGTTGACCTGCTCCTCGATCGGCACGGCCACCGTGCGGGCCACCGTCTCCGCGTTGGCCCCGGAGTAGTTGGCACTGACCACTACAGTCGGCGGAGTGATGTCGGGATACTGAGCGATCGGAAGAGTATCGACAGCCAGAAGACCCGCAAAGATCATTATCAGCGCCAGGACCGTGGCGAATATAGGACGGTCTATGAAAAATTTTGAAAACATCTATTCTCCTGTTTATCGTTTCGCACGCTTTTCTCTCTTCTCTCTCGGTCGCTTTTAACGGGTCAGTCTCGGAGTGACCTCTTCCCCACGCTGCACGGTCAGCAACGCCTTGGTGACATATTTCTCCCCGGGTTTGATTCCCGAACTTATGACCCTGAGGGAATCCTGATAGACCGGACCAACTTCCACCGGAGTATATACAACCTTGTTGGAGTCGTTGACGGTATAGAGGTATTTTCCGCGCTGGTCTGTCCCGATGGAGGCATCCTTTACGAGCACGGCGCGAGGTTCTGTGCCGTATGGAAGCGACACTGTGACATACATCCCGTCCTTGAGCTCGTTGTTATTGTTGGCAAGTTTCCCCTGCATAAGGAGGGTTCCTGTCGATTCATTCACCGACGGCGCCACGAAATATAGGTCTGCGGTGTAGTCGTGTCCCATACGCTCCTTGAAACTGAGGGGCACTCTCCGATAGATGGCTGAGGAGATACCTCCGCTTCTGCCCAGAAGCTGTTCATACTGGGTATCGCTGAGATAGAAACGCGCTATCATCGAAGAGTTGTCATAGATAGTGGTCAGTTTCACGGGGGCACCCTGACCGTTGACATAATTGCCGGGGTCGGGAGCGCCATTGCTTATATATCCGGATATTGGCGCCACAATAGTGCATCGCCGCAGATTCTCCCTTGCCGTAGATAAGGAGGCTTCCGCATCGCGTATGGAAGCGGCGGCCTGCTCCATGTTGCTCTGCGCCTGAAGCACTTCCATCTGCGACACAGCATCAGCCTCGAGAGCCTTCTTCATCGCTGCGTACTGGCGGGTGTAGTATTCATGCTGGCTGCGGGCCGTGGAAAGAGCGGCTTCCGCCTTCTGAACGGCGTCGCGGTAGGTGGTGCTTTCTATGGTAAAGAGAACCTGCCCTTTATGCACATACGAGCCCGAAGAGTAATGGGCGGAGAGAATGCGTCCGCTCACTTCGGCAACTACATCCGCCGTATTTCCCGCGCTTAGAGTGCCCGGGTAGGTCTGATATAGCGTGATGGAATCGGTATATGCCTCAGCTACATCCACGACCGGTGCCGCAGCAGTATTTTCCCTTCCGTTTTTATCCTTATCACTCTTGCAGCCCCCGGCGCCCAAAATCATCCCGACGAGCGCGACAGCTATTATGATATATCCTTTTTTCATATCGTGAGTCTTTCAAAATTATATGCTTTTTCAATAACCTCCACCCAATGCCTGATATAGACTGACGAGCTGCGTAAGGGCGGTGCCTCGCGCTGATACCAGCGAGTTCTGATATTCAAGATACGACTGCTGCGCATCCATGACATTGTTGAAGGCCGTCAGACCCTGCTTATAAAGGCCTAAGGAGAGCTCCAGGGACTTACGGCTCTGCTCGATGAGGGAGTTGAGATATTCTATCTCCTTCAGCGTGGCGTTATAGCGGCTGATGGCATTCTCAACCTCTTCTATGGCGTTGAGCACCGTCAGATTATAGTCATCGGTGGCTTCCTCAAGTTGAATCTTAGCCTCCGCCGCTTTCGCATTTCTCGCCAGGCCGTCGAAAATGGTCCATGAGAGTTTGGGGCCTATGGAGTAATCAAGACTGTGGGCGCCGAAGAGATGGCTGATATTGCGGGAAGTGGTTCCTATTGAACCGTCAAGAGACAGTACGGGAAGGAAATCGCTTTTGGCCACTCCCACCATGGCCGCGTATTGTGCAAGGCGCCCCTCCGCCTCCACTATGTCGGGACGACGTCTGAGAAGGTCGGCCGGCACGCCTACCGGGGGCATCCCCATGTCATGGGGAAGAGTCCCTGGCTGTAGCAGTGTCGGTACAAGTTCGGCCGGATAGATACCGGTAAGCACGGCCAAGGCGTTGGCCGTGGTCTGAATCTGAGACTCCAGTCCCGGTAGCGACGACTGCGTGGAATAGAGCACTATTCGCGCCTGAGTCACATCAAGCATACTCCCGATTCCCGCCTCCTGACGTGCCTCAGCGATCTTAACCACCTTTTTCTGAGATTCTATATGCTCGGCCGCCACCTGCTCCTGCATCTGGTATTGCCGCAGTTGAAGATAAGTTTTTGCCACCTCGGCGCAGAGCGATACCATCACCGCGTCATAGTCGGCGCGACTCACCTCCAATGCCGCCTTACCGGCGTCGAGCTGGCGTTTTATGCGACCGAATACGTCAATCTCCCACGACATGCTGACCCCTGCCGAAAAGGCGCTTGAGCGAGTCGAGGGGCCGACCGGATTATTGCTCGCCCCGGCTATCTGGCTTCCGCTCCATCCCGCGGAGGCAACCAATGTCGGATAGTAGCCGGCACGGGTCTGCTCCAGTTCCTTCCCGGCCAGACGGATACGCTTCATGGCCGCCGCAACGTTATAATTATTGGATTCCGCCCGGCTTATAAGCATGTTGAGTGTGGTATCGCCGAATTCTTTCCACCACCTGTCGGCCGACGGGGACGGCTGCTGATGATCCGGGACATAGATCCATCGTTCAGGTAACGGAGCGACGAGAGCCTCTTGTCCTAAATGGCTGTAGTCATTGCCGGCATGCACAAGAGGGGCGCTCAGAGCCACGGCCGTAACAGCCGTAACAAGGGTGTTTCTTAGTCTTTGAGGCACCTGCATTTAGATATTGTTTACAGTGAAGCCGACGCATAACAGCATCCGCCATGACTTTTTAACACTTCCGGAACTCTTTCTGTTTAAATATCTTTTAAAAATAGAAAACCGGAACTTTTAAAAATAGAAGGCCGGAACCGTCGAAACGGCCCCGGCTTCCGGTATTTATGAAATTCTAAGTTTGCTTTACTTCACAATCTTAAGAGTATAGAGGAGGGGTGTGGCCGGCTCCTCGAGGTCGGCGTTAACCATCGTGAGGGTAGAGTCTGACGAAACAAGGAAGTTGAGGTCCGAAGCGGCACCCGGATTTGAATCCTTGGCATCCTTCACGAGCTTGAGATATTTCTTGCCATCTTTTTCAACCACGGTGAAGTCCCCTTCCGATTTGTAGGAAGGACCGTCCTTCACGCCGGTAGCCGATGTGGAATCAGCCATGATATATATCTCAGTCAGGTCGTAATCACCTGCCATGTTGTTCTTGTCATCTTCATAATCAACCTTAAGGGTATAGCGAATACCCTCGCAGTCGGCAGCCGGAAGAAGGCCGCTGTAAACCTCATCGGGACGCTCAACGCAGCCACCGTCTTTAGAACACTTGTTGCCGGAACATGCGGCCATCGCTACCATAGAAAGTCCAAGAGCCGCGAAATAAAAGATTTTCTTCATCGTATTTTGTATTATTTAGATTTTCAGTATCGGCACGGAGAGTCTGCCTGAATCCCGACCGTTTGTGATTTGTAGCTATAACGCCCCTGACGCTCCTTTTGTTGAGGGCGTTTCTTTTTTTGTTCGCTTTTTTTTATTAATTTCACAAAATTAGTAGGTTTTATAAATTAGCTGATAGTTATTTCCATTTACATTAACTAATTTGGGAAACCTACATAGTCTATATAATTAATACTTTCCACTCCCTTTAAACAAATGGATTACCCCTCCGATTCAGATTTCAACTATTTCTCTTCGACTGCCGCCGACGGTCCGGAGCCTACCTACAGTGTCAACCGGGAACTCAATCTCGCCCACCGCATAGT
>JAIDPP010000221.1 GCA_029062725.1 Muribaculaceae bacterium
CTTTGCCACGTTGAAGCATCCGTCGGCTATGGATTCGATCTCGCTGATTATGCGGAGCATCCCTGCTATCCGCATCTTTCCTTCAGGGGATAGGCGACCTTCCGACACTTTGTTGAGGTATGTGCCAATCTCGAATTCCATTCGGTCGGATATCTCCTCGTATTTCTCGATGCGCGAATATGTCTTGGTGTAACTCTCCTCGGAGGGATCGGTATGTATGAGCTCGCGTGCCATCTTCAGCATGCGGTCAACCCGCTGGCCGTAGAGGTAGATCTCCTTTTGAGCCTGGGTGATGTTGAGCTCGGAGGCCGAGAGGATACCGCGGCCGATGAACTTGAGGGAGAAATCCTCCTCTTCATCCTTGTGATGAGCCGGCATCATCCAGCATACGATCTTCACGTATAGCTTGGTGAACCATATCATTATCATAAGGTTGATTGCGTTGAACACAGTAGGGAACATCGCAAGGCCGAAGGCTACACATCCCTGTGCGGCAGAGGTGAGTCCCCCTTTAGGATCGATCAAGGTGGAGTTGGCCATGTTCGCTTCCTGCGCCTTGGTAATATCGAGCGGATTAATACCGTTGCACCACTGCGTGATGTCGGCCACCAGCTCCACGAACGGATGGAACACGCACAGCGTGATGATGGAGCCCAGGACATTGAAGAGGACATGACCCATCGCGGTGCGTTTCGCCGCCAGATTACCGCTCAGAGAAGCAAGGACCGGAGTGATGGTCGTACCGATGTTTCCTCCCAAAATAATGGCGCACCCTAACTCGAAAGATATCCACCCTTGCGAACACATGATAAGAGTGATCGCAAAAGTAGCTGCCGACGACTGGGCCACCATGGTGACCACAATACCGAGGAAAAAGAAAATAAGCACCGAGCCAACCCCGAGCTGAGTATAGTTTGTGACAAACTCAAGCATCTGGGGGTTTTCCTGAAGATTGGGGACATAGCGGCTGATAAGGTCGAGACCCATGAAAAGGAAGCAGAAACCTATGAGGAACTCACCGAAACTTTTGTAGCCGCTTTTCTTCATGAAAAGCATTGGGACGCCGATGGCGAGCAGGAGAATACTATAGTCCGAAATACTGACTTCAAATGAAAAAGCGGAGATTATCCATGTAGTTACGGTTGTTCCGACATTGGCACCGAAAATCACAGCCATCGCCTGTTGGAGCGTCATGAGGCCGGCATTAACGAAGCTGACCACCATCACTGTGGATGCGCTCGAACTCTGGATAAGAGCCGTGATCACGATACCGGTCACCACGCCGGTCACGCGGTTGCGGGTCATGGCTCCGAGGATATTGCGGAGACGGTCGCCCGCCACTTTCTGCAATCCCTCGCTCATCACTTTCATGCCATACAGGAACATGCAGACTGCTCCTAAGAGGCTGATGAAATCTATAATGCTATAATTCATCTATTTGGAGTTTTATGTTTTTTCTTCGTCACGGATTTTACTCTCCATCCTTACTTCCCTGCGGCGGAATCGTCATTCCTTATTCTCCCCTTATTACGCAAAATTAGGGAATTTTTATTAACTTTACGAAGAAACCTCCTAATTTGTTTAAAAAAGTTTTAAAAATATGGAAACATCCATTCTGTTTACTGCTGTTCCGGATATCCCGATGGATAAGGAAATGACTCAGTTGCTTCCTTTCTCCACCTATAACTCGGCGACCCTGAAGGGACGTGACATCCGCGCAGTAGTGGCTATGAACGCCGACCGAGTGATAGGGAAGGAGGGCACTCTGCCTTGGCGGCTGCCGGAGGACCTCCGGCATTTCAAGGAGCTTACTATGGGGCATCCTGTGGTGATGGGCCGCAAGACATGGGAGTCGCTACCGAAACGTCCCTTGCCGGGACGCCGTAACATCGTGGTGTCGCACGACAGGAATTATCACGCGGAAGGTGCGGAGGTGTTCAATTCGGTGGAGGAGGCTCTGGAGGCCTGTCGGGAAGTGCCTTACGTCATAGGGGGCGCTGAAATCTACCGGACGGCACTTCCATGGATCACCTCCGTCTGTCTGACTTCGGTGGATTATCCGGTGGAGGATGCCGATGCTTTTTTTCCTGAATTGCCTGCTGATGAATGGCGTATGAGCGAGCGGACGGAGAAGATGGAATCGAAAAACGGAATATGTTACAGGTTCGTGAATATGGTCAGGAGGTAAGACCTCTTTGTGATTTTGCTTTCGTTTATCAGTCGTAGCCCGCTATGCTCTTATTCACGTAAGCAAATTCCCTCAGAAAATATCTGCGCATATTGTATGTGTTTAATTTGAACCTCTACTCATGAAAAAGAACATTAAGATAGCGATAATAAATAAGTCAGATTCGACGGGGGGTGCCGCGGTAGTATCGTTCCGGCTGATGGAAGCGTTGCGCGGAGCTGGTGCGGATGCGCGGATGGTAGTGGCTGAGAAGCTGACCGATTCCCCTTATGTCATCAGTGTCGGCTCTGGGATTTCCAAAAAGATATCCTTTCTGGCGGAGAGGTTTAAGATATTCGTGGAGAATGGTTTCAACCGCTCCACACTTTTCAAGATAGATACCGCTTCCGATGGCTTTGATCTGCTGAAGATTCCTTTTGTCAGGGATGCGGATGTGGTGATGCTTAACTGGATCAATCAGGGACTCCTTTCACTTGAGGGCGTCCGGAGGCTGTCGGAGGCTGGAAAAAGGATTATCTGGACGATGCATGATATGTGGTGTTTTACGGGTATCTGCCATCATTCAGGTGAATGTCGGAGATATGAGGGGGTATGTGATGACTGTCCTCTTCTTAAAGGGGCGCTTGACAAAGGACTGGCCCGGCGTGTGCAGCGCCGTAAGTCGGAAGTTTACGGAGAGGGGCGGATAGATTTTGTGGCCGTCAGCAACTGGCTTGCCGACCGTGGGGAGCGTTCCTCTCTTTTCGGAGGGGTTCGGCCAACGGTCATTCCTAATGCCTTCCCCTTTTCCGGCAACCCGTTTCAGGAAAGGAATCCGGAGAGGGCCGGGGAATGTGTGGTGCTTTTCGGGGCCGCCCGGCTTGACGATACGGTCAAGGGGTTGCCGATCCTTATAAGGGCCACGGAGATTCTTAGCCGTGATTATCCCGATGTGGCATCCGATCTGCGGCTGATGACCTTCGGGGAGGCCAAAGATCCCTCCTCGCTGACAGGAATTGCCATAGCGCATACCCATTTAGGGCGTATCAAAGGTGCGGAGGTTTTGAAGGAGGTTTATAGGAAAGGAGACATTGTGGTCTCCACTTCGTTGTATGAGACGCTGCCCGGGACGCTGGTGGAGGGTCAGGTTTATGGAGCTGTTCCTGTGGCTTTCGCACGCGGAGGGCAGGGTGATATCATCGAACATCTCACCACAGGCTATCTTGCTTGGTGGGACGACGATCCCGACATTGCGGCCGCCCGCATCGCCGATGGTATTGTCTGGGCTTACCGGGCGACAAGGGATTCCTCGCGGAGAGGCGTGCTGTTGCGGCGAATGTATGAAAGCGCTTACGCTCGCTTCAATGAGCATACCGTCGCCACACGATATCTGGAGCTGATAGATAAGGGATAAGAGGGAGTTGTTTTCACACCATATAGGCTATACGGTCGGAATATTTATAGTTTTCCACCGGAAGGAACCGGGAATTGGAGAAAAAATGGAGCTGACGGGTAGTGGTGAAGCTGTTGGTGATTATTTCCCTCAGCAATTCTCCACGCAGTGCTTTGAGGCGCCCCGCATGAGGCGATCGGACACTTTCTCCGCTTTGCTCTAAGAAATCCACTTTCCGGACTTTGGCGAACCTCTTCACCAATTTCCAGTCGATACATTTGGCAGCATCAGCAGGAAGGAGATTCAGTATTTCGTTTTCGGCTGACTCTTGAAGGCTCCTGACTAATTCCACTGTCACCTTTGACCTCCAGAACTGAAATAAAGGGGTGTCATCAGGCGAAAGGGGGGCGTTGTATTCAAGACGGTAGGGCTTGATGATATCTTCAGGTTTAAGCCAGCCGTAAAGGGAGGAGATAATCCTGACGCAATCGTCAGCTCTCTCTTTCTCTTCGAGGGTAAGGGTGGAGTAAGCTAAATTTTTAAAGACCACTCCGGTATAGGCCTCCATAGCGCGAAGACCGGAATGTTTGTTGGGAAACTCGTATGCCATCTGTTTCAGCCGTCTTGTCATCGCGGGGCTTAATTTCACAGCCACGGTCAAGTCAGCCACCGACATCTCATTGATATTGGTCATTATTTCCGAGGCATACTCCTCTCCGGAAGGCCGATGCGTTTCGTATTCTTCACGGGAGACTCTCTTCTCATACGTCTCCATCGTTTTGGATTCAGCTATCAGGATTATCATATTGTATTCTCTTTTATAATTATAATGCTTCAGGAGGGATTTTGTATCTGTCCGGTCCGTAAGCGTTTAGTCAGGAAGATAGGAAGGCTAAAAACATGTAAAAGGAATTTAACTCTTATTTTAATATAGAATGAATAAAGTGGCAAGGCGGTTTAAGCAGTCAGGATATTTTTCTTCGGTAAATCATTTTCCGTTGTGAAGTAAACAGTAGGGGAAGGATAGTGAGGAATATAAGAATTGAAGTAAAACTCCGTTTTAATGTAGAGGGGAAGTGTCTATGGATTGAGAATGTCAATGACATGCGGCGACATCAATAGTTTGGAGAAAAAATTTTGAGACGGAAATTTACTGAAACAGGCCTGTGGGTCGTAATATGCAGTCTCTTTGTCGCTCTTGCCGCTACAAGCTGCGGGACAAAGAAGAATACTGCCGGTTCGCGTAACTGGCAGGCTTTCACTACGCGCTACAACGTCTATTATAATGGCAAGGAGCACTATAATGAGCAGATAAAGGATATGCTGGCCAAATATGAAGACGATTACTCGCGTCTGGTGCTCACACATCCTGCCGAGGCACGCGGTGACCAGAAATTGCCACAACCGACCGGCGACTTCAAACGCACAATAGAGAAGATGCAGAAGGCAATCCAGCTACATTCTATCAAAAAGAAGCCAGCGAAACGCAATTCCTCCCCGAAAGAGAAAGCCTTCCGCGCCCGCGATGAATTCAATCCCTTCCTCCATAACGCATGGTTGTTGATGGGAGAGGGACAATACCTTAACGGCGACTTCATGGGAGCCGCAGCTACATTCTTCTATATCTCCAAACATTTCACCTGGCTTCCCGATGTGGTGACAGAAGCCCGCATCCGGAATGCACTCGCCTATCTCGCACTCGACTGGAACTACGAGGCGGAGAACGCCCTGCATCTGGTTAAAGAGAAAGACCTTACCAACAAACAACTGCGCGACCTCTACAACCGCGCCATGGCCGACTATTACGTACGTACCGAACGCTATTCCCTCGCCATTCCATATCTTGCCAAAGCCGCGCAGGCCGCATCCGGAACACAGAAAAACCGCCTCTTCTTTCTTCTCGGTCAGCTCTATTCGCGCGAAGGAGAGAAGCAGAAGGCATATATGGCCTTTAAAAAGGCCGGCTCCGGAAACTCCATCCCCTACCGCGCGAAATTCAACGCCCGCATCAAGCAGAGTGAAGTGTTCGCCGGCTCAAATGTGAAGAAGGAGGTTGGAGCGCTCCTTTCCATGACCCATTATGCACGCAACAAGGAATATCTCGACCAGATATATTATGCTGTGGGTAATCTGTGGCTCTCACGGAAAGACTCCGTGCAGGCCAAGAAATACTATGCCTTGGCTGTGGAAAAATCCACCCGTAACGGAATCGACAAAGCCTTGGCCCAGCTCGCTTTGGGCAGTATCTACTTCGACGAGGGGGAATATGTGAAGGCTCAGCCATGCTATGCCGAGGCTGTCCCTCAGCTACCGGAAAACTATCCCGACTACAAGACCTTGAAACGCCGTTCGGACGTCCTCGACGAACTTGCCCTCTATGCCGGCAACGTAGAACTCCAGGATTCACTCCTTACTCTTGCTAAGATGACTCCCGAAGAGCAGGAGAAAGTATGTAAGAAACTGGTCGAGGAGCTGATAGCGAAGGAGAAGAAGGAGGCCGAGGATGCACGCCGTGAGGAGTATCTCGCCCAGCAGGAGGCAAACAAGGGAAATATAAAGGATAACAGCGCCGCTCCCGCTCTGGGAATGAACAGCGATAAGTCATGGTATTTCTACAACACCATGACCAAGAACGCCGGAAAGACAGAGTTTCAGCGCAAATGGGGCGCGCGTAAGCTGGAGGATGACTGGCGGCGCCGAAACAAGACCTCTTTCGCTTTTCAGGAAGAGGAGCAGGCGGCATCCGATGATGAAAATGACACCGGGAATTCCGACTCCCAGTCAAATTCCGATGGCGAGTCTCCTGAAAAGGATGAGGAGGCTGCAAAACGCGAGGCAGAGGAGAATGACCCGCATAACGTGGCATTCTATCTCAAGCAGATTCCCAAGACCGAGGAGGAGATCACCACTGCCAACGATATCATTCAGGAAGGACTCTACAATGAGGGCGTGATCCTTAAGGACAAACTTGAGGATTTCTCCGCCGCACGGAAGGAATTCATGAGTCTGGAGACCCGATATCCCGACAATATCTACCGCCTCGACGTCTATTACAACATGTATCTGATGGCCGTGCGGCAGAATCAACCGGCGGAGGCGGAGAAATGGAGGGCGAAGATCATCGCCGATTTCCCCGATTCACCCTACGGCCAAGCTATGCTCGATCCGAATTATTTCGAGAATCTACGACGCATGAACGAGGTGCAGGAAAACCAGTATCAGAAGGCTTATTCCGCCTATCTTGCAGATAATAATCCTGCCGTCCACCGGATGACAGAAGAGATGGAGCGCGACTACCCACTCTCGAATATCCTTCCCAAGTTCGTCTTCATAGACGCCCTTTCATATCTTACGGAGAAGGATTACGAAAAATTCAGGGAACGCCTTCAGGAGCTTCTCCAGAAATGGCCTGACACTGATATGACTGATATGGCCGGTGGAATATTGAGCGGACTGAAAGCCGGCCGCGTGCCTAATTCAGGAAGCGGAAACTCTCGCGGAATGATATGGTCAATGCGCCTCTCGAATGATTCCGTACCGACGGGAGCCGATGGTCAGCCTGCCAATTTCGAGCGAGATCCAGAGAAACCGCAATATCTTGTCCTTGTA
>JAIDPP010000222.1 GCA_029062725.1 Muribaculaceae bacterium
AGGATATCCGCGTCCGCGCGGTGCCGAAGAAAAACAATCTGAAGGTATCCATAATTCAGGGAATAGACAGGAAAGTCGATCTTGAGGAACTTGCCGAGTCAAAGGGGCTCGAATTTCCGGAACTTATCGACGAGCTTGAATCCATTGTGGAATCCGGCACAAAAATCGACATCGCATATTATCTCGATGAAGTGCTCGACGAGGATCTTCTTGAGGATATGCTCTCCTACTTCCGGGAGACCGAAGAGGATGACCTTGAGGAGGCTATTCAGGAACTCGGAGAAGATGCCGATGATGAGACCATACGACTTGTAAGGGTGAAATTCCTTTCGGAAATGGGAAATTGACGGGGGTTTGCAATTTTCCCCGTTTCTCTTCGTTAAATAGACAGCGCACCGTATTATGGCCGATTCCACTGGATAGGGGCATCGGGCGCCGATATAAAAAAGAGAAACGAATAAAAAGATATGAAGACAAAGATGCTCGCCGGCATAGGTCTATCGGCAATAGCCCTTGGCCTTACGGCAAAAGAGGCCGTCATTATGACGGTTGATGGTGTTGATGTTCCGAAATCGGAGTTTGAATACCTCTACCACAAGAACAGCCAGCAGCAGATGGCTCCACAGTCGATCGATGAATACGCAGAGCTGTTCAAGCTCTATAAACTCAAGGTTGCCGATGCACGCGCCGAAGGTCTTGACACCCTCGAGAGCTTCCGTCAGGAAATGAACCAATATCGTCACGACCTCGCAGCTCCTTATCTTGCTGACTCCACTTATCTTCTTAATCTGCTTGACGAATCAGTGCGACGTGCTCAGGAGGAGGTCGAAGCTAACCATATCATGCTTTTCAAGACCCGCGATGCTGCTCAGAACGCTGTGTTGCGCGAGCGCGCCGACTCCATTCTTAAGGTGCTGAAGGGCGGCGGTGACTTCGCTGACCTCGCGTCACGTTTCTCCGGTGACCGTGGCAGTAATTCAAAAGGGGGAAGCATGGGATACATCACCGCCCTCCGTTTCCCTTATGCGTTCGAGACCGCTGCCTACACCCTTTCCGATGGAGAGATCTCGGATGTTGTCGAGTCTCCGCAGGGATATCACATCCTCAAGGGAGGTAAGCATCGTCCTGCGAGCGGAAAGGTACTCGCCTCCCATATCCTGATAATGACTCAGGGAGACTCGGAAAAGGAGCCGGGCGCCAAGGCTCTTGCCGATTCAATCTATTCAGTAGTCAAAGCCGATCCGACGAAGTTCGAGGATCTTGCACGCCGATATTCTGACGACAAAGGTTCGGGCCGTCAGGGAGGGAAACTTCCCTGGTTCGGTCGCGGTGAGATGGTTGCAGAGTTCGATTCGGTCTCTTTCGCTTTGCCAGATGGCGCTATCAGCGAGCCTTTCAAGACTCGATTCGGTTACCATATAATCTATCGCCATGATCATAAGGGAGCCCCTGACAAAGCGGAGCTGAAGCCCGTATTCATGCAAATGCTTGCTTCCGGCCAAGATCCCCGCTCAAAGATGGTCAGGGATCATCAGACCACGAAACTGGAGATGAAACATAAAGGGAAGCTCAATTCCCGGGTTGTCGAAGCCCTCAAGGCCGATGCCGGGAAGCAGGGTCTTGACTCTGCGTTCTATGCTAAATGGGAAAGCTATCCCGCCACAGTACTATGCGTGATCAAAGGTAAGAGTTATCCCGTAAATGGATTCATCAGCTATCTTGGAGGGCGCCTCTATCCCGTTCCCTCCGGAGCGGCTGATTTGATACAGGAGATGCTCGATTCCTATTACAATGTGTTGCTGGTGGATGCAGAAGAGGAGCTCCTCATGAAGACCCATCCCGAATATGCGAACCTATATCGAGAATATGTTGATGGCTCGCTTCTCTACGAGGTAAGCCTGCGCAAGGTATGGGATAAGGCGGCCAAGGATGAGGAAGGCCTGAAACGCTATTTCGAGAAGAACCGCGACAGCTATCGCTGGAGCGAGCCGCGCGCCAAAGGTTATCTTGTCAATGCGGTAAACGATTCAGTAGGGGAGCTGGTTAAGAGCCGCGCCGCCGTTCTTAGTCGAGACTCTCTGGTGAATACCATCCGTAAGGAATTCGGAAAAGATGTCTCCATCACGAAAGTGCTTGAGACAAAAGGCTCCAACGCCATGATTGACAACATCCTCTTCGGTGGGCCGGAGACCAAGCCTGTAAATACCAAATATACCGTCTATTTCATGCTTGATCCGCGTGTGATCGTAGCTCCCGAGGAGCTTTCTGATGTAAAGGGTCTCGTGACGAGCGATTATCAGAACGAACTTCAGGAGGCATGGGAGAAGGAGCTAAAGGAGAAATATCCCGTAGCGGTCAATGAAAAGGTTTTGCGTAAGGTTAAACCTATGAACAAATAATCATTCTCTCCCGAGAAGGGGAAGGATAAGGAAAGGCGCGGGGGTAATCCTTCGCGCCTTCTTCCATTCCTCCCCCATTTCTTTTTATATTCGGGGAAAAATCATTAAATTTGCAGATTATGAGAGCATCCTCGGCAATGATACCGCTTGCCGTCATATTGGCGGCCATATCCTGTTCCAGAAAGCCGGAAGCCGGCGCCGGACCGGGCGATCCTCTCGTATATGCCGGAGATTCGGCACTTTACAGGGAGGATGTGTTACGTCTGATCCCTTCCGGACTGGCTCCTGATGACAGCTCGGAGCTGTTCCGGAATATTGTTGACCGCTGGGTTGAGACTCGTATTCTGGAAGAGGTTGCGCGGGAGAATATCGTTGACCGTGAACGGATCGACCGTCTTGCCGAAGACTATCGCAACCGGCTGATTGTGGATGAATATCTCCGCAAAATGGGAGATATCGCCCCAGCGGAGGTAGCTTCCGAGGAGATAACCGCCTATTACCGTCAATATGGCGACAGCATGACGCTTGAAGAGCCTCTGGTAAAAGGGATTTTCGTAAGGACGATTGTCAAGGACGACGCCCTCGCCAACATCCGTCGCTGGATGATGTCGGCGCAGCCTGCGGATATAGACGAGCTGGAGAAAAAAGGGTTGAAGGAGGCTACGGGATATGAATATTTTGCCGAACGATGGGTGGAATGGAGCGAACTTGCCCGACAGTTACCGGAAAGGGTTCCTGATGCCGATATATTCCTGAAGGAGAACCGCGATGTCGAATTTGTCAGCGGAGGAACAGTATATCTCCTGCATGTCTCGGATTATATCCTCTCCGGAAATGTGATGCCCGAGGATTTCGCCCGGCAGAAGATCGTCGGCATACTTGCTGACCGGCGTCAAGGCGAATACCTCAAAAACCTCAAGCTCTCCATCTACCGCAAGGCGATCAAGGAAGGTAAACTTAAGAAAGGATCTTACGACCCTCTTATAAGGATACCGTGAGGTATGTTAGATGAGGGCATATCTCCGGATCCCGGTGAAAGAGAAACAAAGACAACAATAAAAAACGAAATACAGTGGATTTAAGAAAAATATGGCTTTTGCCGGCAGCTTTTGCCGCTCTCTGCATGGTAGCAGCCCCGATTAAGAAGAATGTAGTTGATGAGGTGGCCTGGATAGTGGGCGACGAACCGATTTTCCGTTCCGAGATTGAGGAGCAGTATGCCCAGATGCGGCAGGAGGGAGTTTCGGTCGGAGGCGATCCTTATTGTGTCATCCCCGAACAGTTGGCCGTGGAGAAACTTTATCTTCATCAGGCTAAATTAGATACAATAATGGCAGGGGAGGGTCAGGTTCAGGCCGAGGCCGAGGCCAGAATGCAGATGTTTGTCAACAACCTTGGTTCCCGGGAGCGCGTTGAACAGTATTTCAATAAATCCTACAGTGCACTAAAGGAACAGATGGTAGAGATGATCCGCAACCAGTATGTGGTCAATATGGTACAGAACCAGTTGACCAAAGATGTGAAGGCCACTCCCAACGATGTTCGGAAGTATTACGACTCCCTTCCCTCTGATTCGATTCCATACGTTCCTTTGCAGGTGGAGGCTCAGATAATAAAGATAAATCCCGTGATTCCTCAGCAGGAGATCGAGGATGTCAAGGCTCGTCTGCGCGATTATGCCGACCGGGTCAATAGGGGAGAAGCCAATTTCTCGACCCTCGCCATCATGCATTCCGAAGATGGGTCGGCGATGCAGGGAGGTGAGCTCGGATTCGCGGGCAGATCAAGATATGTGCCGGAATTTGCCAATGTAGCCTTTAATCTCAACGATCCCAATAAGGTTTCACGAATTGTCGAGACCGAATATGGTTTCCATATTATCCAGCTTATAGAGAAACGCGGAGACCAGGCCAATTTCCGGCATATCCTTCTGACTCCTAAAGTGAATGAAAAGGATCTTGAGCAGGCGCGTGTGCGCCTCGACTCCCTCCGGAAGGAGATTCTGGCTGATAAATACAGTTTCGAGGAAGCAGCTCTGTACGTTTCGCAGGATAAAGACACCAAGAACAATAAAGGCGTTATGGTCAATCCACAGACCGGTAGCTCGCGGTTCGAGATGTCGCAGTTGCCTCCGGAAGTGGCACGCAGGATAGAGATGATGCAACCCGGAGAGCTCTCGGAAGCTTTCGTTATGAAAGACGCCACCAAGAACAAGGATGTGGTGGTGCTCGTAAAGCTCACTTCTCGTATTCCTGGTCATAAGGCCACTCTTGCCGACGATTTCAACATGATGAAACAGATGTATGAAGCATCTCATAAAAAGGAGATACTTAAAGACTGGGTGGAGAACAAGATAAAAACCACCTACATCAAGATAGGAGAAGGCTGGGATGCCTGCGAATTTCAATATGAGGGCTGGAAGAAATAAGTTAATCCTAAGAGAGGGTAAATAATGTTGAATAAAACACCTCATTTGATAGTTACATTCCTGACGATACTTTTATTGTCGGGAATGTATTCCATTGGTAAAGCCCAGCAGAAGGGAACGCAAAAACAACAGGCTCAGGAGACCTATACACGCCCCGATCCCAAGAAGCCGTTGCAACCTGCCATCCCTTCCACCAACCGCTATCAGGACGACAAGGTGTTTCTGGAGAATGCCGATTCGCTGTATCGTCCTGCCCATGATATGGAGGAGAAGCAGATAGTGAAGGGTTCGGTGCAATTCCGTCAGGGAGGGATGTATATGTTCTGCGATTCGGCCTACTATTGGCCTGAGCGTAACTCGATGGACGCCTTCGGACACGTCGTTATGAAGCAGGGCGACACGCTTTTCGTCTATGCCGACAAACTCGTCTATGACGGCACGCTGCGTCATGCCGTACTCGTCAACGGTCCGTCACAAAGGGATGTGATAATGAAAAACCGTGAGGTGACACTTACTACCGATAGCCTTGACTACGATCTCGTGCAGGATATTGGATGGTATGCAGTAGGAGGACGTCTTGTGGATGGAGTCAATACGCTGACATCCCGTTTCGGCCAATATTCACCTACCACAAAACTTGCGGATTTCCGGGAAAATGTAGTTCTCATAAACAATAAGGATGGATATAAACTCTATACTGAGGAGTTACGATATAACACTAATACAGCGGTAGCCGAAATTAACACCGAGACGCTGATAGAGGGGGAAAACGACACAATCATCACGTCCCAGGGATGGTATGACACCCGCACCGATAATGCAACACTCACGGCGCGCTCCACTATCCTTCACCGGGACTCGGCCGGGAATGTCATAACTCTCGAAGGCGACCATCTCATATATGATAAACTTAACCATCTTAGTGAGGCGTATATGTTTACCGATGGACGTCATCCGCGCCCGATGGTGCTGACCGATACTGCCCGAAAGATGCAGCTTATCGGAGGATACGGCCGGTATAACGACCTTCTTCAGGAGGCAATGGCCACGGATTACCCCTTGCTGATAGAATACTCACGTCCTGATACCCTTTTCCTTCGAGCCGACACCATATTGACATTCCAACGGACTGAGAAGGTATGGCCCGATTCATTGGCAAGGGAGTGGTCCCGCGAGACACGCGAACGTCTCGCCGCCTATACCTCTGTCAGCGAGCTGGCCGACATAATGATAGCGGAGCTTCAGCTGCTCCCGTATTATGTGGTCCGTCCCGGTGAGACTGCCAGGATATTCGGTTTCGACGGCCTTTATCTTCCTCTTCCGTCCCCATCGGGTAAAGTCGCGTCCTCTGATAGTCCTGAGGAAGTTGCTCAGGACGAGGAGTCCGTTCATGAACAGGGTGGGGAGGGAACCGAATTGGGTTATAATAACGAAAGTTCAGAATTTTCAGAAACACCTCCGTTGTCCGGAGCCGGTGAGATAACGGATTATGGGATAACTAACACGCAAGAAGATACAATTGAATTGCCTGTTGACTCGGGTGGCTTTCAGATAGATTCAACCGACTATCCGGCAGAATCGGAAGAGTTTCCGGGGGATACTTCCGGTGTGACGCCGTCTCCAATCGATTCCCTTGAATTGGCGCGGATGAAACAGATCGCCGATTCATTGGAAGCCATACGCCCTAAGCCCGACAGTTTCGGACGTGATTCTCTCTTCATGGTTGATAAGAACTTCCATGCTGCCAAGGCCATAGGCAAGGCACGTTTCTTTAAGAGTGACCTTCAGGGTATAGCGGATACTATACTTTATCATCAGTATGACTCCATGCTTTATCTCCAACGCAAACCTGTGATATGGAGTGAGGAACGTCAGATATTCGGCGACACTATCAAGGTTCATTTGATAGACTCCGTTGCCGACTGGGCATACCTGCCGACAGGCGGCATGGTTATAGAGCATATCGACGATGATTTCTATAATCAGCTTGCGGGCGCGGAGATACGAGCGGTGTTGCGCGACAGTCAGCTCGACCATCTGATAGTCAATGGCAATGTGGAGACCATCTTCCTTCCTATGGAGAATGATTCGACCTACAATAAACTCGTACATGCCGAGAGCAGCTATCTTACAGTGGATATGAATGGACGGGAGATGCAGCGTCTAAAGATGTGGCCCGAGGTGGAGGGAACGGTCGCCCCTCTATTCATGGTTAAGAAGAATGAAGAGAAATTCCTTCAGGGATTCAAATGGTTGGATACGCTGCGACCGCGCCGGAAATGGTATGGTGAGAAGGTGACTTGGGAAGATGAGCTCGGGGATGTACCCGATGAACTT
>JAIDPP010000223.1 GCA_029062725.1 Muribaculaceae bacterium
ATCCATATTCTTGAAAACCCCGCAACAGCGAGATGTGTCAGAAATTTCCTGATAGGAGGATCAGCGATTTCTCCGTTGATTCGTGAAAAAATAGTTGATTCAGGCATTTCAGCCTTTGAATCCTACGGAATGACGGAAACAGCCTCCCATATTGCGCTGAGGAAGATCACGGAGCATGAGGATCCTTTTGAAGTTCTGCCGGGAATAGAAATCTTTCACCACTCAGGGAATCTTCTCGGGATAAAGCTTGAACTGGCAATGATCGTTAAGACCAACGATATTGCTGAAATAGATGGGCATGGAAGATTCAGAATCATCGGGCGTGCAGACAATGCCATCATTACAGGTGGGAAAAAGGTATTTCCTGAAGAGATCGAAAAGAAACTTTCGGAGATACTACATTGCCCTTTCTACATTTCTTCCCTTCCCGATCCTAAGTGGGGACAACGAGTAGTACTCGTCAGTCTCCTCTCAGCACCTCCCGATTCCCTGATAATCCGACTATGCAGAGCGGCACTTCTGCCACACGAAATACCGAAAGAGATATACCGAGTCGAATCTCTTCACTATACTTCCAATGGAAAGATCAAGAGAATCATGCCCACTGATTTTTAAGGTTATATTTTTCACTTTATGCAATAAAGAAGCAGAAAATAGACCAAATGTAAACTTAATATAAATTTTATTTTCATGTTTAAAAAAAATGTTATACATTTGTGTTATTAAACAGTAATTCACCTTTTTAAGTGAACTTATATGCTTTTAAGAGGTATCTTTGATTGTTGATATGATTAAGAAAAGTACATTGGAGCAAATTATCAGCGAGGATCTGTCAGAGCTATGGAACGCGCTGAAGCCAGATGAGAAACGCATCATCACTGATAATTTCAAATATGAGCACTATAAGAAGAACCAGATTATCTACGCTGAGAACGAGCAGCCGGAAAACCTGTTCTGTCTGATTGAAGGGAAGGTCAAGATGTATAAGAGCGGTATCGGCGACCGGGTGCAGATTCTTCGCGTTTATCGTCCGGTTCAGTATTTTGGTTACCGGGCATACTTCGCCGGCGAACCTTACGTCTCTTCTGTAGCCGCTTTCGAACCTTCAGTTTTAGGGGTGATTCCCATGAAGCTGGTAGATGAGTTGATTAGAAACAACAACGACCTCGCGATGTTCTTTATCCATGAACTTTCAAGAAACCTCGGTCGTTCCGACACCAAGATCATTAATCTCACTCAGAAACATATCCGCGGACGTCTTGCGGAATCGTTGCTCATTCTTGCCGACAATTACGGCTATGAAGACGACGACATGACCCTTAAGATTTACATGAGTCGTGAGGATCTCGCAAACCTCTCCAATATGACCACTTCCAACGCTATCAGGACCCTTTCTTCCTTCGTCAACGATCGCTTGATTCTTGTGGATGGCCGTAAGATCAAGATAATAGATGAACAGAGCCTAAGGAAAATCTCCAAATACGGATAAATTACATTGTTTCACAATATAATTGTAACCGTCCGAAAAAAGCCGACTAAGACGTGCCGTTTTTGATTGCGAACTTTGCAGACAAAAACGGCATGTTTAA
>JAIDPP010000224.1 GCA_029062725.1 Muribaculaceae bacterium
CCTCTTTGGCCGAACATACGGTGGCGAGGAGCATTGTGTTCCCCATGCGTACTTCCACCGCACCATCAGCCTGCTTGGCCAGTTTGCCGGTCTCGATTGTGATCTCGCGGCCGTCGGGCAGAGTGATGGCTTTTTTGATTGCTTTGTACATAGATTCTTTATTGTATTTCTTCGCGAAAAAATGCTTTATATGAAGTGCGTTCAGACACTACAGAAAGATGCCTGCGGCAGAGCCGGAAGCACCTCCCTTGATATTTGCACAAAATTAGGAAATTAATTCCGTTTTAACAAAAAAGAGGGAAGTTATTTTGCCGAATCACCTGAATCGTGCTAACTTTGTGGTAAAATCAGAGAAAAACGTTATGAAGTCAAGATATTTCAAGGGGGTGCCGGCCGCGGCCGCGCTCCTCGCGCTCGTCATCGGTTTCAGTGGGTGCAAAAAGAGTGAATTCAAGGTAAAAGGGGAGATATATGGCGCTTCCGACAAGAGCGTGCTTCTTGAGAAGCCCGACTTCCACGGCCGCTGGATAGCCGTGGATTCGGCACGTACCGACAGCCGGGGAGGTTTCGCAATCGAGGCTGCGCGGCCTTCGGCTCCGGAGGTCTATCGCCTTGCGTTCGACGGCCGCTACATCTATCTCCCGGTGGATTCCACCGAGACACTCACGGTCACAACCTCGGCTGATAAGTTCGGACATGAGTTCAACGTGACAGGGACTCCGCAAGCCGAGCGCATGAGTGCTTTCGAGAAGGAGCTTCTCGCCCTCGATTTCAACGACAGCACCAAACGCGCCGATTTCAAGCGTGAGGTTTATTCCAGATACCTTAAGGATGCACAAGGGGGGTTAATAAGCTATTACGTACTTACGAAGACAGTCGGCGACAAACCCCTGTATGATCTTTCGGATCCCGCCGACGCCAAATACTACGCGGCGGTAGCGACCGCCTTCAGCCAGTATCGTCCTGATGACCCCCACGCCGGTATGCTCCGCGAGGCCTCGATAGAGGCAATGAGGCGCCGAAACACCGGAGCGGGCAAAAAGCGCGTGATGGAGGCCGAGGAGATAAAACTTATAGACATCGCCCTCAATGATGAAAGCGGCAGGGAGGTAAAGCTTTCCAATACCGTAGGGAAAGGTAAGAAAGGGGTGATGATAGTCTCGATGATGAATGAGAAGGAGTCCCCGGCCCTTAATAAAGCCCTCGCTGATCTCTACGACGCAAAAGGAGGAGGTGTGGCTTTCTATATGGTTTCGCTCGACCGGGACCTCTACGCATGGAGGGAAGCGGCGCGCAACCTTCCCTGGACTACCGTAGCCGACCCGGAGGGAAGAAATTCAGGAATACTCGTGAAATACAATATCGGCTCTCTCCCGGCCTATTTTATCTTCAATAGTGACGGGGAGCTTATCGACCGCGCCTCGAATCTGGAGGAATTAAGAAGCAAACTTTAAATTTTCAGGATATGGATTGGAAAGAGATGCTTTCGCAGATGCGTGACGACCTCCCCGAAGGGGAAACTCCGGTGCCGGAGGGAATTGACTCCTCGCGCACTGGGTCGGTAAAAAAGAAGGAGAAACTGAACGTCTCGATGGAGAAGAAGGGGCGAGGAGGAAAGACTGCCACCATAATCTATGGCTTCACTTCGGATGATGAGGAGATAGCGAGCGTGGCGGCGGTGCTGAAACGCAGGCTCGGGATCGGCGGCTCCTCGCGTGGCGGAGAGATCCTGCTTCAGGGAGATGTCAGGGAGAAGGTGAAGCCGGTGCTCCGGGAAATGGGTTACGGCTTATGATAGAGCTTCAGAGGGCATCGGCCGGTTCGGGCAAGACCTACACCCTGGCCAGAAAATTCATCTGGTATTACATTACGGTCAATGATGGTGCCGGACGCCGGCTGCGCACCGCTCCCGAGCTTTCAGATTCATTGGGGCATATCCTGGCGGTGACGTTCACCAACAAGGCGACCAACGAGATGCAGCAGCGTATCGTGGAGAAGCTCTACGGCCTTGCCTATCCTACACCGGGGAAGACTCCCGATTATATGGCTGATTTCATGGCTGACCTCGCGGCAGCCGGGAATGACGTGACGGAGAAGGAGATAAGCGAGACATGCCGGCGCGCTGTGGGTATTCTGCTCAACAATTATTCCGATTTCCACGTCTCCACGATCGATTCATTCTTCCAGCAGGTGCTCCGCACGTTCGCATACGAGTCTGACCTCCGGGATTCATACCGTATAGAACTCGATACCGACTTCCTTTCGCGTATGGCTATAGATTCCCTTCTGGAGGAGATTAATTCGGGCCGCGACACCACAGGCGCCTCATTTTGGATCAATGAGATGATGGACCGTGCCAAGGGGGAGGGTCAGAAGTGGAACGTCTTCGCCAAGAGCGACAGCGGCTCCAACCCCTACGCTCTTCTTACCGAATCCGTGAAGCGTCTGGAGAATGAGGAATTCAAGGATATCCGTCGCACTCTTGACGATTATTTCAACTCCGGAGTTGATTTTCAGGGAGTATATAATGAACTGAAAAAAAAATATGAGGAGCCTGTAAGGGAGGCTTACCGCCATCTGCTTAAGGAGGCGGAGGAGGTAGGGAGGATTTTCCGCCTTCTTGAAAACCGTCTTAATCCGACGGATTATGGAAATTTTGAGAAACATCTCAAGACCGTGCGCTCTTCGAGGATGTATGCCGTTCCGCGCGACTACAAGAAAGAAGAGATTCTCTCCCTTGAGAGAAAAGAGAGCAAGACCTACGAGAGCCGGAAGAAAAAAGGCGACACCGCCGCATACCTCGAAATGGAGGAAGCCGATACCCGGCTTGCCGGAGCCTACTCCCTCTGGATCGCCGCTCTGCGTTCGGAGAATTTCCGTCATTGGACGGTCTATAACGAGAACCTTCCTTTCCTCGGGATGCTTCAGGCCATACGCGACCGGCGCGACGATTACCTGCGTGAGAACAACGCAATAGAGCTTGGCGAGACCAACGCCATGCTCCACGATATCATCGGGGAGGAGGACGCCCCTTTCATATACGAAAGAATAGGGTCGCGCCTCAATCATTTCCTCATAGATGAGTTTCAGGATACATCCAACATGCAATGGCGCAACCTCAGCCCGCTGCTGCACGAAAGTGTCGGCCGCGGCAACGAGAACCTCATCATCGGAGACGCGAAGCAGAGTATATACCGATTCCGTAACGCCGACTCGTCGCTGATCTCAAGCAAGGTGCCGGAGGAATTCGGCTTCTCCGGAGGAGGACCGGCCTCGGCGCCGTCGCAGAATACCAACTGGCGGAGTGCGTTGAGGGTTGTGCAGTTCAACAACAGTTTTTTCCGCTTCCTGGTCACGATGCTCAACACTCTCGTAGGCTCGGAGGCAGAACAAGGGCGACGCGACTTCGAGGGAGATTACCGTAATGTGGTGCAACATCCTCACCATAAAAGTGAGCTGGGATATGTGGAAGTCCGCAACGCACAGTTTCCCGACGACAAGGAGCCCTGGAGAGAGAAGACCCTCCGGGGCGTGGTGGAGATCATCAGCGATGCCCTCGACCGCGGCTTCCGTATGCGCGATATCGCCGTCCTGGTTGATCGGCGCGGAGAGGGAGAGGAGGTAATAGAGACCATCATGCGCCACAACAGTTCGCCTCTGACCGATGACAGCCGACCATACCACCGTATTGAATATGTCAGTGAGCAATCGCTGCGTCTCACCTCTTCGGCTGCCGTGGCGTTGGTGGTATCCGTGCTGGAGACAATATCGCGCGGAGCCGAGCCGGAGATCCGGAGAGGAGAGGAGAGAGCCAGGAAGGGCGTGGCCGACTGGGCTGACGTGGCCTGCAACTTCCGCTTCTTCGCCATGCGCCATCCCGACCTTTCAACTCCTGAATGTCTCGACCGGTTTTTCGCCGAGGGGGCCGACAATGACGCTATCGCCGGGATGTTGCGGGGAATGCAGGCGGTCACGCTCCCGGCGTTGGTGGAATCCATCATAGCTGATTTTGTGCCGGAGTCAGACAGGAGGATCGACGCAGTGTTTCTTGCGGCTTTTCAGGACCTTGTTCTGGAATATTGCGAGAGCCGCCCGTCGGATGTAGCCTCATTTCTGGAATGGTGGGACGATCAGAAGAAGACGGCCTCCATCGCCTCTCCCGAGGGGATGGACGCCGTGACGGTGATGACTGTCCACAAATCCAAGGGTCTGGAATTTCCTCTGGTGATCATCCCTTTTTCCGACAGTAAGTTTTCCGACAGCCCCAAGCATCCCGAATGGCGCTGGGTTCGACCTGCCGTGATCTCCTGCGAAGCGGGCGAGTTGCCCCCCTATCTCCCTGTGGGCACGACACCGCAGCTCGAAGGGACCGCACATGAGGGGATACTTTATGATTTTTACGACCATAAGAAGATGGATGCCCTCAATTCAGCCTACGTGGCTTTCACGCGCGCAAAGAACGAGCTCTACATCTTCTCCTCGCCGCCCCCGAAGAAGGCCGACGGCACCGAGATGTCGTCGCTCCTCGGAGATTTCCTCAAGACTGTAATGGAGATGGCGTCTGGCGTTCCGGTGGAGGGTGTGGCGCCTTCGGCTATGGTGGTGCTGGATAACGTCGGCTTCGCCTACGGAGAGAAATACTGCCCTTACATCCCCGGAGCGGAAGCAGGAGGGATGGATGAGCGTGTCATGGAGGATTATCCCGTGAGACCGACTCCCGACGTGCTTCTCTACAGGATCGAAGAACTTCCGGATGTTGTTGACGCCGACGATCCGGAGCTTTCCGATGATCCGGACCCGAGGTCGGAAGGCAACCTCATGCATGAGATAATGCAGGAGGTTGTGCGTCAGGAGGATATTCCCCGCGCCGTGAGGAGGATGGTGATAAAGGGTCTGCTTGACAAGTCCCGGGCCTCCATGATGGCCGCAGAGCTGACAGCCAAGACCGGTCTTCCGGAGGTGCGTTCCTGGTATGACGGATCGATGCAGGTGCTGACAGAGCGTCCCCTGCTGACCGCCGGGAAGCGCGTTAAGCGACCTGACCGCATCATGGTCTCTGATGATGGCCATGCCGTGGTGGTTGATTATAAATTCGGAGAATCCGTTAGCTCCGCAGGCAGATACGCGCGGCAGGTGCATGATTATGTAGAGACACTGAAAGATACGGGGCGTTTCCGCAGCGTGACAGGCTATCTCTGGTATGTCCGTCTCGGAAAGCTGGAGCTTGTCTGCCGTTGATTTTTCGGTTTTAATTTGCAAATCAGCCGAAAAGGGATTAAATTTGCAGAATCAACGTGAGGGGCCGACAGGATATGGGCTGTCCGCACCGCCATAGTTTTAACTAAACAGAAAGAAAATTGGATACTGATCCTTTACCGGCCACGCCGATAATGTCAATGATTCTTGCCCTTGCCGACGCCGTCGGTCCGGCCATAAGCTTTCACGCGCCCCCTTCGTGGGGTTCATGGTCGGTGCTTATAGCCATAGTCATATTATGTCTGTTTGTCTCGGCTTTCGTTTCCGGAAGCGAGATAGCCTTTTTCGGACTCACCCCCCAGGAAATCGAGGAGCTTGAGGAATCCGACACTTCGGCCGACAGGCGGGTTGTCAGATTGCTCTCCAACAGCGAGCGGCTTCTCGCCACCATCCTAATCTCCAATAATCTGGTCAACATCTCCATGGTCGTCATCCTTACGTTCGCTATCGGGCAGACGGTGGTATTTCACAGCCCGGTGCTTGATTTCCTTCTCCAGACCGTGTTAATGACCTTCCTCCTCCTTATTTGCGGTGAGATATTCCCGAAACTTGTAGCCCGGGGGCGTACCCTCTGGTGGGTCAGGATGGCTGTGCCGGGCATAGCTTTCCTCAACGCTATCTTCTCGCCTCTGTCGCGGCTGATGGTGAGAAGCTCTTTCATCGTGAAGAGGGTGGTGAGCAAGAAGGAGGAAAATATCTCACCGACCGAACTCGGCACTGCACTCGAGATCTCAGACGTGAAGGATGAGAAGGAGAAAGAGATGCTCGAGGGAATCCTTTCCTTCGGAGAGAAGGAGGCGCGCGAAATAATGATCTCGCGCGTCGATGTGACCGATATCGAGCTTCATGATTCCTGGGAAGAGGTGATGAAGGTTATCCTTGATTCGGGATATTCCCGTATTCCGGTCTATGATACGTCGCAGGACAGTATTGCCGGCATCCTCTACAGCAAAGACCTCCTTCCCTACGTCGGGAAAGTCGATGCGGATTTTAAATGGCAGAAACTAATCAGGGAGGCCTACTTCGTGCCGGAATCGCGTATGATCGACGATCTTCTCGAAGACTTCCGCAAGCGCAAGATCCATATCGCCATAGTGATTGATGAATACGGAGGCACGCAGGGAATCGTCACGCTCGAGGACATCATAGAGCAGATCGTGGGCGATATCGACGATGAGTATGACGAGGTGGCCTCCATGTATAAGAAGATCTCGCCCGATTCATATTATTTCGACGGCAAAATCATGCTGCCGGATTTCTGCGATGTTGTGGGAATCTCGGAGGAGGAACTCGGCGACACAGGCGACGCGGAGACTCTTGCCGGTCTCGTGCTTAACATCAAGGGAGATTTCCCGGTTCAGAAGGAGGTGATCGAGGCTTACGGCCTTAAATTCATGATCCTGAAGATGGAGAAACACCGCATTGTCAAAGTGAAGGTCACCATCCTTCCGAAAGAGGAGGTTGATGCCGCCGGGGCAGGAAAGGAATAGTAAGAGCCTCTTCGGAGAAGGAAAGATATCCGCCTGGATAAGAACCGATTTGACACTCATAACTCAACATATAACAATGGAGACAGAATTCATATATTGGCGTCATCCATCCGTGCCGGGAATCAAGATAGAGGAGATTTGCGGAGGAGAGGATAAATCCGGAAAACTCTGGAAGGATATGGCCTATCAGGTATATAGCGAGAATGGCCGTGAGTCGTATCGGGAGATCGGGCATTACCGCAACGGGGCTCCTTTCCTGTTTGGGGAAGAGGCGCGCATATCCATTTCCCATGCAGATCATTTCCTTGTCGTGGCCACGTTGCCTCCGACCCCGGAGGTGGATCTGGCGGAGTTCAGCAGGCGTGCCGCCCTGGGTGTCGATGCCGAGCGGCTTGACCGGGAGCAGGTGTTGGCTATCCGCAGCCGTTTCCTCTCGCCACGGGAGCTTGAGAAGATAGGGGAGGATGACCTTGTGGCCAATATCCTCGCATGGACGGCCAAGGAGGCTTGCTATAAGGCTCTGATGATGGAGGGTGTTGATTTCCGGGAGGATATCCGTATCGAGGTGCTTCCGGAGCTGATGCCCGTGGTGCCGGTATATGACAAGGAGGAATTCCCGGAGATACGTTTCGGACGCGCTCTTTGCCGCCGGGGGGATGAGGAAGTTGAGCTTACCCTTTATTCTTACGGGTCGGAGGGTCATGCCGTCACTCTGGCCTATAGCCCGCAATGCGCGAAATTCGCCGTGAAAAGACAGGGATGAAAATATAGAGGGCCGTATCAGATCTGATACGGCCCTTTTCGACTTCAGATGAAGCCTTAATCCTTCACGTTTTCGTCGTCTTTATCGGTTATGACGAGTTTCAATCCTAACGGGTTGAGGATCTTTGTCAAGGTCTTTACAGAGGGGTTGGCATATCCTCCCTCGATAGCCTTAATCATGCGTACGCTGACACCTGAGAGTTCGGCTAACGCGTTCTGTGTCGATCTCAGGGATTGACGTCTGCTGCGTATTACACTTCCAATTTCCATGGTCTCACAATAAGTTGATATGAATAATTAGTTACAAATATAGTGATTTTTATTTAAGTTTATAGTATTTGAGATTGTTTTTTTACTTTTTTATTCTAAATTCTAAAAAAATCTTAATATTCTTACACACATAAGTGAATCGAAATGCCTATATAATTTTTGATCTTAAGGAAGTAAATGGAGTATTAACATTCTTTAAGAAATGAATGAAATATTATTGCAGGGTTTCCCGATAATTTTGCAGTGTCAAATAAAAACAAGCTTAACAATGGAAACAAACAAGACACTATCAAAGAATGTGGGTCTGGCTGTGATCTATCTGTCGGGATTATTCATAATCCTCCTCCAGCTTCGCAGTCTCATAGGCTGAGATTATGAGTCGTAAGGGAATGAAAAGGACCGGCATCAGTCATAGTTCCGGAGGATCGGGATTAACCGGACGGAAGATAGAGATTAACCGGACCGATGACCAGAGACTAAACTTAAAAGATTCGACTTAAAGATGTAATTACTTAAGAGATGATCAAGCCATCCGGAAAGTCCGGTGTAACCGGCTTCCATGCATGGGGTGTCGTTGAGATGACGACACCCCGTTGTTACTTATTAAGGTGTCTTAGGAATAAATCCTTATCAGGGGGATTGATGATGGTGAGGGCTTTTTCTATTCTTTTCTTACGGGAATAGAATGTATTGGGTTTAATATCCAATATAGTGGCGCAAGCCAGGGAAGAAAGACCCGAAAACAAAAGAATCAAGAGGCGAAAATCCTCCGGAGAGAGTGTAGGGC
>JAIDPP010000225.1 GCA_029062725.1 Muribaculaceae bacterium
AATTTTGCATATTACCTTTTCGGAAGGAGAAAGGGTTATGAACTCACAATGTAACAATACTAATATGTATTATCCTCCCAAAAATAATTTGGAATACAGTCAACAACGCCTTGACGGAATCTTAAGTCGTCGCAGGCTGTGTTTTAATCCTTATACTGTTTCAGATGAAAGATTATTGGAAATCGCTCAGACTACCGGCTGGGGTGGGGATCTTGACATTACCGAGATTGTCACTTTGCATTTTACAAGGATGAGGGAGGTAAAGGATTTCAGGCAGTATGATGGAATATACATGACTATCGGGGAATCGAGAGAGGAAATCTATGTTCCGCTTGGAGCCTTAAAAAATCCAATTACGGCCAACGATACCATTCAACCGGAAAGAACGTGGGTTGGAAAGAAGCCTATACGCAATGTGGAAGATGTTATATCTCTTGTAGGGAAAACTTATTTTGTGAGTCGAAAGGTTAGAGGAGTAAACATAAGAGGTGAAAACAGGGTTGCATACAGAATGCATCGGATTATAGGCAAGGTTACAAGAGATGCTTCCACGATACGCGAGGCTATGTGCGCTGCCAAGATCGAGATGTTGGAGAGAATATTGGCTAATCCCCAAAGTCGAGATTATTTGGATTGTCGCAAAGGATTTTTTGATTATGAAACGCGGTTACGCCTCGCCATAGAAATAATTTCTAAGTTTCATGGTGCGACTCCTGAGTCACATTAAAAAGAGGGTGTGTCATAATGAACTGCACCCCAAAAGTTAGACAAAAAACTTTTGGGGTGCAGTTCATTATCCAGGATTTTGACACACCGTAATATTGCTTAAAATGAGAATTATAAACGAATCTTAGTAGCCTTAGATCCCTTCTTCATAATATAAAGACCTGAAGAAGGCACACCATTGATTTTACGGCCTGTCAGATCGAAATACTCTGCCGGATAGTCAGCTTCGGCTGTATCGTTCTCAATATCAACGACAACGGTAGAAGTGTTTTTATTAACAGTAAGCTGATATGATGTTTCAGTCGGGCTATACATGTAATTATCGTCCAACTTGGCAGTAATGATTGTATTGCCGGCAGATTTAAGGATTAAGTGCCCATCTTCAAAATCAGCTACCTCCGGATTGCTTGAGGAGAATAGAGCAAGTTCCGAAAGCCATCCGGGGATAACCTTAAGCTTAGGCATCTCGTATGTTTCGTCTCCTCCGATGCTACCCACGTGAGCCGGGACAGCAAACTGCGATTCTTGTGG
>JAIDPP010000226.1 GCA_029062725.1 Muribaculaceae bacterium
TCTCGAGCCCGGCTATGGCCAGACCATCGGCAACGCCCTGCGCCGCATCCTTCTGTCGTCGCTCGGTGGCTTTGCTATCTGCTCGATCCGCATTGACGGCGTCGCGCATGAGTTGGATACCATACCCGGGGTCAAGGAGGATGTTACAAACATCATTCTGAATCTCAAACAGGTTAGATTCAAGCAGACGACCGAAGACCACGAAACTGAAAAGGGAGTGGTCACTGTGTCGGGAACAGATGTGTTCACCGCCGGCGACTTGGGTAAGGTACTTTCCGGGTTCGAGGTGTTGAATCCCGAACTGGTGATATGTCATCTCGATGACTCGGCAAGTTTCACAATGGAGTTTACAATCAATAAAGGGCGCGGATGGGTACCTGCCGATGAAAACCGCGAGCTTATTGCCGGAGGTCCGGTAGATGAGATCGCCATCGATTCGATCTATACGCCGATTAAGAATGTAAAGTATTCCGTTGAAAACTTCCGTGTAGAGCAGAAGACCGACTATGAGAAACTCATTATGGAGGTGACGACCGATGGTTCGATCCATCCTAAGGAGGCTCTCAAGGAGGCTTCAAAGATCTTGATTCAGCACTTCATGATGTTCTCCGATGAGAAGATCTCTCTTGAGGCTCCTCAGGAGGATACTCCTGAAGAATTTGATGAGGAAGTGCTCCACATGCGTCAGCTCCTCAAGAGCAAACTCGTGGATATGGATCTTTCGGTCCGCGCACTCAACTGCCTCAAAAGCGCAGAGGTCGAGACTCTCGGTGAGCTCGTGGTATTCCAGAAGAATGATCTCCTGAAATTCCGCAACTTCGGCAAGAAGTCGCTCAGCGAGCTTGATGAGCTACTCGAGAAGCATAACCTTTCCTTTGGAATGGATATTTCAAAATACAAATTAGATAAAGACTAAATCGCAAGATGAGACATAATAAGAAATTCAACCACCTCAGCCGTAAGAAGGGTCATCGTGAGGCGCTCCTCATGAACCTCGCTATCGCGCTTATCATGCACAAGCGAATCTTCACGACTGTCGCAAAGGCTAAGGCTCTCCGCGTTTATGCCGAGCCTCTGATCACCAGATCAAAGAAGGATGACACGGCCAACCGCCGTCTCGTTTTCAGCTATCTTCAGAACAAAGAGGCTGTTAAGGAGCTCTTCGGTGTCATTGCCGACAAGGTAGCTGACCGTCCCGGTGGTTATCTCCGTATCCTCAAGACCGGCAACCGTCTCGGTGATAATGCTGAGATGGCTATGATCGAGTTCGTTGACTTCAACGAGAACATGCTTGAGGCCAAGGGCGAGAAGAAAACGAAATCAACCCGTCGTTCCCGCTCTAAGAAAGCGGTTCCCGCAACTGATGCGGCTCCTGCGGAAGCTCCTGCAGCTGAAGCCCCCGCAGCAGAGAACGCTGAGTGATCGTAAAGTTATTAGATCATGATATATATCGGCCGGTTGTCGAAAACCGGTGACCGGCCGGAATGTCTCCATAGTTCAATGGATAGAATATCGGATTCCGGTTCCGACGATTAGGGTTCGACTCCCTATGGAGATACTAAGGAACAAAATTCGCTTTCGTTGTGTTAATCATAATGAAAGCGAAACTTTTTTAATT
>JAIDPP010000227.1 GCA_029062725.1 Muribaculaceae bacterium
CCTCATTGACCATATATATCGTCTCATCCTCAACTCCAAACATCTTGGGCATCGATGGTCCGAAGATATCGGCATCGAGCAGCCCGACCTTATATCCCATCGCGGCGAGTGCGACTGCAAGATTGGCTGAGACTGTGGATTTTCCGACTCCTCCCTTTCCGGAACTTATACCTATGATATTCTTTACTCCCGGGAGAACTTCAGGCTTAGCCTCCGGCTCCTTGCGGTATTTTGCCGTGATATTCCCCTTTATCTCAACTTCAGGAGAGATATATGTATTGATGGCAGTCTCGGCCGAACGTATTACCGAGCGGATGAATGGATCGGTCGGCTTGTCGAAAATAAGAGAGAAGGAAACTTTGTTTCCGTCGATACGGATATCATCCTCCACCATGCCGTTTTCCACGAGATTCTTCCCGTTGCCGGGGTAGCGCACATTCTTGAGCGCGTCTAATATAAGGTTAGGATATAAGGTCATCAGTTCAATATTAAAGATTTAAAATTATTTTTCACCCACGGGAGATCATTTGGTGAGTTTATGTCGCTGCCATGTGAAATTCTTGAAGCGTGTGCTTCTTCTGACAGAACGGAAACACATATTGTTGAGGGGCTTAATTAGCCAGAATACCGGTACGAGCCATGACAATGGAGCTGATTCGAGCTTTGCGGCGGCTTTGCGGTAGAAGGATGTCTCCCAGATCATAAATATGAGCCAGACGAAAAAAGCGGCGATGGCCGGGATAAGGTTCGGCAGGGCGAGCAGAGCCGCCGCCAGCCCGGAGCCAAAGACAATCCACTGGCAGAGCGAAGCGAAACCGCCGCGGGCGAAAGGTCCGGTCGGAAGCCAGCGCGCCGTGAAGTCATACTGACTGCGTCGCAGGCTGAAAAGGCGCGCGGCCTGCGAACCCCAGACAGTGGTGAGGATGGAGTCGGGAGTGATGGCTACTGCGGTGTTGGTAGAATCAGCTATCTCGTTTACAAAAAGATCATCCTCTCCGGTGTGGAGGTGCATGGTCTTGGAATATCCTTTACATCGGAAGAAGGTGTCGCGACGCATGGCGAGATTCACACCGTCGCCGCGGTAAGGTTTACCCATAAGGGCGTATCCGATCCAGCGAGAATCGGTAAGCATGGCGTAGAACTCTTTATAAAGGGAGCTGACACCACCTATTTCGTTGTAGTCAGGATGGGAATAGCCAAGTGAAAGTTCAATCAGAGGATTACCGATAAAAGGTGCGGCCATAACTGAAATCCACTTTTCTGATGGAATCCTGACATTGGCCAGAGTAGTGATCACAATATCTCCCGAGGCGGCCTTGATGCCGATGGTCAGCGCCAGTTTGCGGCGACTAAGGTTATGGGATCCCGGGGGGATGAACGTGACATAGACATTCCGGAAGAGTTCCGAGTAGCGTTCCGAAAGCATCCCGCTTGTCTCCATTGACGCATCGCAGACCACAATCACCTCGAAATCAGGATAGTCCTGCGCGCATACGCTCTTTAGAAATTCTGTAAGGATCTCTTCGTCAACCGTAGAATAGACCACTACGGAGACCTTGGGGAGTGGTGTTTCCATGTCTTCGGGTTCATCCCCGGGTGTTTCCGGATCGTCGGAATGATTTTCTTCCTTGACAGTCTCGCTTTCTATAGAAGGGGTTTCTGTTTCTGCGGATTGGGGAGCTGTTTGAACGGAATCATCCTCGCGTTCAACAGAGTCGGATTCGGTTCCTGTTTCACCTGAGGGGTCATAACTCTCTTCAAGTGGAGTCATCTTTGCGACAGCCTTCAGGGGTCTCAATACGAAAATGAGGAGAGCGAGCACTGTCAGCAACTCGATTCCGAGCAGAATCCAGCAGATAGGGGATATATTGATACTGAACATATACATTTTATTGAATCTTAGATAAGAATTCGGGCCTCAGAACTCGGAGAAGAACCGGGGTTTGATCACCATGCCGACCCTCAGTCTGGAATGGAACCGGTTGTAATCGAGCATATTCTCGCCGTAGCCGTTATAATATTGCGCGAAGAGATACTGATTGTCGTTGGGCAGAATCTTCCAGTTGAATTCAAGGATGGTGTTGAAATTAAGGTTCCAGCCCTGTCTCTTCACTAATGTCAACGCCCAGCCGAATCTCTTGTTCGGAGTCGTGACGGCGAAACCTCCCTGGAAAATGCCGCTGTATTTAAGGATATCCATATTGTTCTCGCCATCAACAATAGGAATCCAGAATTTACTGTGGACCATCAGCCATTCGTTTACCATTGTGGAGCCGCAGAAGGATATCTTGTTCCAGCTGCGCGATTCGTCACCGTCGCGGCCGTTGCTCTCATGCTCGAGGAGCAGGGTGAATTTTCCGGCATACCTTCCTTTGGAGAAGAATGGAAACGACCAGCCGATGCCGGGATTGAAATTGAGGTCGCGCATCGGCATGGACTTCTCGAATACATTCCACATCGTCTTCATCGTGAAAGCGATAAAGAGATAGGAATTGAGCGGGAGGGTGGTTTTGGTGATTCGCTGGGCTATAGAGATCTGGAATTTCACATCCGAATTATGTTTGTTGGGCATTTTGCCGACGACGGTACCCACCGTAAAGTAGTTGTCCTTGTAAAGGCCGAAATAGGGTGCGTGAAGGAATTCGTTTTTCAAGGAATCGGTAAATTCCGTCTGATTGGGAACTCCTAAAATCTGGGCATATCCCTTCAGCGGAAGCATGGTGGCGGTCAAAACAGCCAATATCGAGAGAAAGATGGAAAATATTCGCATATAACAGATGGTAAAACTCCTTGCA
>JAIDPP010000228.1 GCA_029062725.1 Muribaculaceae bacterium
ACTGAAGGCGACATCTCTCCCAAAGCCATGCTCGCGGCCACTGTCGGCCTTCTCGGCATCGATTGCCTGATAGGCCTCTCCCTTATATGGTGGGGAGGATGGTGGATGCTTATCGTAGGCCTGGCTGTGGCTCTCTTCGCCTTAGGATATTCCACCGGCCCCTGGCCACTCTCCCATCACGGCCTGGGAGAGATCGCGGTGGTGATTTTCTTCGGCCTCGTGCCGGTCTGCTTCACCTGCTACCTTCAGACCGGAGGATGGGCGCATCTCCTCTCCCTGACGCTTCCCGTCGGAGTGGCGATCGGGCTTATGGGTGCCAACGTTTTGATCGTTAACAACTACCGCGATGTTGAGGACGACCGCGCCGTGGGGAAGCACACCTCGGTGGTGATTTTCGGGCGCAAGGCCATGGGAAATGTCTATTTCTTCAACGGGGTCATCGCATCCCTACTGCTTATCTGGGTAACGATCGGGCGCTTCAATATCTTATGGCAGGCCGGCACACTTCTCTACCTGAACTTCCATTACCTCCTCTGGCGTGCCATACGCGGATCGGATGGTGCGGAGCTTAATCCGCTGTTGGGGAAGACGGCCATGCTTATGTTTCTGGCTTCCATCTGGTTGCTTCTCCTGATGTTATTCGGCTGATGCCCGTTGCGGAATCTTTTTTTGCTTCATTTGATGGGATTTCCTAACTTTGTAATAAAATTACATAACCGATATGTCCACACCCATGTCTCCTCGCAAGCCTAAAATAACTCCCATCATGCAGGATCCTACCGGGAAACTGCCTCCGCACGATACCGAACTTGAGGAAGTCGTGCTCGGCGCACTCATGCTCGAGAAAGACGCCTACATGAATGTGAGCGATATCCTGACTCCTGACGCCTTCTACGACCCGCGCAATCAGAAGATATACGATGCCATCTCGTCATTAGGCTTCAATCAGCGCCCCATCGACATGATGACCGTCACTGAGCAGCTGCGCCAGAACGGCACACTTCAGGAGGTCGGGGGAGCAATACGCATCACTGAACTTACGGGGCGTGTTTATTCGGCTGCCAACGTGGAGTTTCATGCCAAGATCATCGCCCAGAAATATCTTGCCCGTCGCCTGATATCCTTCGCCACAAAGATAGAGACCGAAGCCTACGATGAGAGCAACGATGTGGATGACCTCCTTCAGAACGCAGAGGGACAGATCTTCGAGATCTCGCAGATGCATCTGAAAAGGGAGGTTACGCAGATTGACCCCGTCCTGACTCTCGCCCTGGAACAGATTCAGACTGCCGCCAACACGGAGACCGGTCTTTCAGGCCTCCGCACCGGATATACCGACCTCGACCGCATGACCTCCGGATGGCAGAATTCCGACCTTATTATAATAGCCGCGCGCCCTGCTATGGGTAAGACGGCTTTTGTACTCTCGATGGCCAAGAACATGGCTATCGACTATTCAATTCCCATAGCCATATTCACCCTCGAGATGGCCAATGTGCAGCTCGTGAAACGTCTGATATCCAATGTAGCGGAGCTAAACGGCGAGCAGATAAAGAGCGGGAAACTGACCGATGCCGAATGGGATCGTCTGAACCAGCGGGTAGGAGGGATCTACAGTGCCCCGCTTTACCTCGATGAGACGCCGGGCCTTTCGATCACGGAACTGCGAACGAAGGCGCGCCGGCTTGTCAGGGAGCGCGGGGTGAAGATGATTATGATCGATTACCTCCAGCTGATGACCGCATCGGGGATGAAACTCGGTTCGCGCGAGCAGGAGGTCTCCACGATCTCCCGGTCGCTGAAGGGTCTGGCGAAGGAACTTAACATACCGATTATCGCCCTCTCACAGCTCAACCGAAGCACTGAATCGCGCGAGGACAAGCGTCCCGTACTTTCCGACCTGCGTGAGTCGGGAGCCATAGAGCAGGACGCCGATATCGTCTGCTTCATCCATCGTCCCGAATACTATACCAAGAGCACCGAGGATGATCATGGCAACGATATCCGCGGACTGGCGGAGCTTATAGTGGCCAAACATCGTTCGGGCGCAGTAGGCGATGTCAAACTTCGCTTCGTATCAAAATACGCGAAATTCGAGAACTGGGATGAGGGCTACCGGATGATGCAGGAGGCCTTCGACAGCGTCGAGACTAAACGTATCGCCTCCCCCTCCAATTCCGGACTCTCAGAAGGTATGGGTGGCCCCTCGGGGGGCTTCACTTTCTCAAATCCCCCGGCAGGAGGAATCGGAGAAGGTATCGACCTGATGCCCGGACCGGGGGAAACGGTAGTGCCTTTTTAGAATCATCCGATACGTTTTAGAATGATCCGCTATGTTTTAGATGATCCGTTTCGTTTTAGAATGAGCCTTAATGGAAAGGATCACGCGTTGTACTGTATCAGAGAATAATCTTCCGTGTCTTATTCCCGGTCACCTCTATACAAGCCTCACCTTTCCGGGGGGCTTTTATTTCTATCCCCTGAAGGTTGAAGAAGCGGGTGGAGTCTTTAACCCTGTCAACGTCTGGAATGTCAGCCCCGGAAGAATTCGAGAGGGAGGGAGAAAGGGTGATGCGGCCACCGTTCACTTCGGCATAATACCCCTGACATTCCCCGTACGGGAATTTCACGTCGATCCAGAAAGTATCTGGATCAAAGTTATGGCGATCTCCGGCCTCGTCAGTTTCATTCGGCCTGCCGGGCGCCGCTTTTGCCGAGGAAGGTCCCGTATAGTTGGGCACACTATATGAGAAGGACATTTCATCCCCCCCGTCAACGATATCTTCCGGCATAGGAA
>JAIDPP010000229.1 GCA_029062725.1 Muribaculaceae bacterium
GTGATGTCCACCGTGTTATTGAGAAACTATGCGAAGATCACACTTATCCGCAGCTCCTTCATTTCCCAGAACGAATGGACTATATGTCTGCTCATCAGAATCGTCATTGCCTTTGCATGTGCATCGAAAAGGCTATGGGTCTGGAGATTCCACGTCGCGCACAGGTTATAAGGGTGATGATGGATGAGCTGATGCGTATCTCCTCCCATCTTCTTTCATTCGGCTGTACGGCGATGGACCTCGGGGCTACAACTGCTTTCTTCTACGGATTCCGCGAGCGTGAGTTGGTGCTTGATATATTTGAAAAGACCTGCGGTGCCCGCATGTCTATGAACTATAATGTGATCGGCGGTGTAATCGCCGACCTTCATCCTGATTTCGTAAAGGATGTGAAGCATCTTATCGAGATTATGCCTGAACGTCTTAAGGAATATCATACCGTATTCTCCGGCAATATCATAGCCATGAACCGTTTGAAAGGCGTCGGGATGCTCTCCAAGGAGAATGCCATCAACTACGCCATCACAGGTCCGAGTGGACGCGGTTCCAACTGGAGCTGCGATTGCCGTAAGAAACATCCTTACGCAATTTATCCTGAACTTGACTTCGAGGAAGTGCTTCTCGATGGTTGCGACTCTTACAGCCGCTATATGGTCCGCATGAAGGAGATCGAGCAGAGCATACGTATCCTTGAGCAACTCGTGGATAAGATTCCGGAAGGGGAGATCCGCGCTCAGGTTCCCAAGATCGTAAAACTTCCTGTAGGGCATTGGTACGCTCAAGTTGAGGCCAGCCGCGGAACCTTCGGAGTCTATATCGAATCCGACGGCGGGAAGAATCCTTACCGGGTGCATTTCCAGAGTCCTTGCTTCAACCTTGTTGGAGTTATGGATCTCTGCTGCCGGGGCAACATGATTGCTGACCTTATCACTATCGGTGCGGCGCTCGATTTTGTGATTCCCGATATCGATAGATAAACAAGAGAAAGAAAAGACGTATAATCCCAAATAGAATAACAATAAGATGTTTAATTTCGGACAATGGACAGCGGCTTTCAATTCCTGGCTTATGGGTCTGGGTACTCCCGAATGGCTTGGAATTACGATTGAGTGTGTGTTGATCGCTGTGCTCATCCTTCTTACATATACAGTTCTCGCGCTGTTCTACATCCTCTATGAGCGCAAACTTTGCGCATGGTTCCAGTGCCGTCTCGGCCCGATGCGTGTCGGTCCGTGGGGTCTGCTACAGGTGTTCGCGGATATGTTCAAGATTCTCATCAAGGAACTTATCTCCCTGAAGGATACTGATCGTTTTCTGTTCAAGCTCGCCCCTTATATCATCATCACTTCATCGGTTGTGATGCTGGCCTGTCTGCCTTGGGGTAACGGCCTTCAGATTATCAACTGGAACATCGGTATTTTCTTTGTCTTGGCTGTAAGTTCTGTGGGAGTGTTGGGTATTCTTCTCGCCGGCTGGGCTTCAAACAATAAATATACCCTTATCGGCGCTATGCGAAGTGGCGCTCAGA
>JAIDPP010000023.1 GCA_029062725.1 Muribaculaceae bacterium
TTGATCCGGCTCCGACTGATAACACCACTTTCCGCCTGACCATTCCCGGAAACACTTTCACCGATTCTCAGGGAAAGACCAATGCCAGGATAGAACTTCTCTACACTATTGACGAGCAGAGCGGAATCACGGGAGTGGAACTCTCCGAAGGCTCTCCGGCTATATTCAATTTACAGGGATTGAAGGTTTCCTCCGGCTCCCTTCCGGCCGGAATATACGTCATAAAAGGAAAGAAAGTGATTGTAAAATAAGAATAGCCCTTCCTTGAATAAATGAGAGGGGGTGTCATAACTGGCATCAGAACCATTATGACCACCACTCGACATCCTGATAAAAGCATTGCGGTGTGTCAGAAATTCTAATTTTGACACACCGCAAATTGTTATATATACGCATTGCGAGGTTACATTCAGAATGGCGAGCCTGTCCGGTTCGGTCAAGGCATAAGGAGTGTGACTAACGGGCCGGCGAGGAACGCGGTCAGTACGCCGTTGAGTATCAGTCCAAGTGTGGCGTAGGCGCCATAGCGGTCTGAAATCTCGCTGATGCGGTTGGTGCCCATTACGTGGGCGGCGGTGCCCATGCTCAGGCTTTGCGAGACTGCATGGCGCACATGCCCCCAATGCATCATCTTTAGCCCGGCGGCGGCTCCTATCATCCCTACTACAACCACAATTGCCGAGGTCAGAGCCGGGATGCCTCCAATCTGACGAGAGATTTCGATAGCGATCGGGGTGGAGACAGATTTCGGAGCCAGCGATCGTACCACTTCCGGAGAGGCTCCCAACCATTGCGCTATCAGAACGACGGTGATAATTCCTGTCAGACACCCTGCCAATTCGGTAAGAAAAAGCGTAAGGAATTGCGATTTTATATGCTTAAGTTCTTGAAAAAGAGGCAGACCGAGAGCCACTATCGCCGGCTTCAGCCATATCTCTATCAGATACCCGGACTCATAGTATTTCTCAAAGCTTATTCCGGTCAGCTTAAGAAAACCAATCAGCGCGGCTATGGTGATGAGCATCGGGCTTAGCCAGCTGATCCTCGTCAGTTTTTGCAGTCGGGTCGCTCCCCAGTAGATAAGGAAGGTGAGTGTCAACATCGGAAGAGGCTTCGAGATATGCCCGATGACATCCTGCATTATGTCATTTATCATGGGAGTGACTGTCTTTATGGTTAATGTGTCGGTTATGATGCTTGAAGCGGTTATGGAGATACTGATGAAGATGCCCCGTGACGAGAAGCACAATCAATATAGAGACCACGGTCGCCACCGTGATCGGGATCCATTCCGATGCTATAAGATCGAAATATAGCATTAACGCCACCCCCGGAGGGATGAAGAAGAAAGCCATGTTGGAGATTAGGAATCGACATACCGGCTTGATTGTCTCCGGGCGCACGATCTTTCGCTCAAGAAGGAAAGTAAGAATCAACATTCCCAGGATACTTCCCGGTATCCCTATCCCCGGAATTAGCGCGATAAGTTCTCCCAAGGCGAGACACCCGAAAATTATACCGAATTGTTTTGCCATGACGCTTGTTAAGTTGACGACGGTGTTTTAAGTGGGTTCTACAAAATAGTTAAAGGAAAGTGATGAGGAAATTCAGAATCTGCGGTTGCGCCCTAAGGGTGGCAGTCGCTTTTGTGAGCTGGTTTTCCACTGTCTTTACAGAAAGCCCGAGTTCTTCCGCAATTGCAGCATAACTCATACCGTCGCGGCGGCACATAAGGAAAATCTCGCGCCGACGCGGCGGCATGTCATCGATCGCCTTCCAGAGACGTGCATCGCGTTCGGCGGTGTCGATTTCCTCCAGAGTCACCTCCCCGTTCTTTTCTGTCTCCTCGGGAAGAGTCGTAAAGACGTTGTCGCTTCTGATGGAAGCAAGGGCAGAATTGCGGACTGCCCTGTACATATAGGTTTCAGGCCGTGTGATGACTCCGCCGTTCCGAATCACCTCCCAGACGCGCATGAAAGTGGTCTGCACCACATCCTGTGCCCGTTCGGTGTCTTCAGTGAGCCGGAGCGCATACATGCAGAGAGGGAGGTAAAGCTTGCGGTAGATTTGTTCGAATTCGCGTGCTGTCATGTTTCCGGATGCGAAGTTAACAATTAATTCGTTATTATCCTATACGCCTCAACGGCTTTTCGTTACAATTCCCGTCGCTTCAACTATATCTACAAGTGGGATTGTCTTTTCAGATACAGCGTATGCCACAACCGTCCCGGCTCCGGTCGATACGTTACTGTATGGAAATATGACATTGGCCAGCCCAACACCTCCCAGCGAGCCGATGATGGCATCGTTAGCTTCCCAGATGGAGATAACATTGCGGTAATAGGTGGTATCGATATGCCGTAACCGGAAAGTGATTCCATATTCTTTTGCTTCCTGAAGGTTGAGGGGATTTCTGTAGTAGAAGAGCCCGCTACTGTAGTTTATCCGTAACGGATAGCTCTTCCCGTTGATCTGCCGGTCGGAGAAGATGGTGTATCCTGAGGTTTCAGCCATAGCCGATTCAAGCACCGACACGTGTTCCGTAAATAGTGGTTCTCCCGAGAAGTCGGGCCAGCCGTTGAAGAAATAGGCCTCGCTGTCTTCAGTATCTACAATAGGAGACGATCCAAGTTTCAGGTCGTAATAATTTGCTTCGTTTCCCGGATCAGTAAAATATACTGCGAGTTTGAAAGCAATGTCGAATCTGCATTGTTCCGAATTGGCAGGAAACCCTGTGGGATCTCCGTCGGCCATGCCGCTCGCGTCCTTTATCTCAATCCGGTCGATGGGCACGGGATAAGGCACTTTGGTTTCTGCCCATGCTTCCCCGTATTCGGCGCTTATGGCTTCAATCCTTATCTCGTCTCCGCTTGCCGGAACATAATCACCACGATAACACTCCCGGATTTCCGGATATGGAGAGACGGGATAGCTTTTATTTCTAACTGTATCAGGTATTAGCAGTTCCCGGAATTTTCCGTTGACTATCAGACGGACTTCCGCATCCCTGACCTCGACATCGATTTTATATTGGTCTCCTTCATCCCAGCGCCAGGTGCGCGTCAGAAAGAGAGTGATCCGTTCGCCGGGTGTTATCTCGGAATTCATGCAGAGCACCGGAACCGAATCCAAGTCCGGTTCGAAATCCTGGAAACAGGAACTGAGTCCTGTGGAAAGGATGAGGAGAAATAAAAAAATGATAATATTTTTTAGAATAACCATGTGTATGAAACTGAAGGGATTATTGGAATTAAGCGTACTTTCCTGAAAGTCGGTTTCATTGTGGAGAGGTCCATTCCGGGATACCATTGTCCGTCCCCGGGGAAGGTTAAGTCATCTGAGTAGTCGCGGAGCACGGTTATGGTGTTCATGTTGCAATAGGCGTTGTAGAGCGAGAAATCCCAGTAGCCGTGCCGTGTATTGCGCCGAAAGTTTAGATCCATACGGTGGTAGAAAGGGAGGCGGTAGTTATTTTCCTCGACAGTCAAGGGCATTTCATAGTGCCAGGGAGCCAGAAGCGGATCCTGCCATAGCTGAAGGGGGAGGGTTATACGGTTGCCGCTCATTCCGGTCCAACTGACACCGACTTCCCATTTCGGAGAAATTTTCCAGTTGACCATTAGATTGATTTTATGACGGTTATCAAACCGTGCCGGGAATTTTCGACCACCGTTCTTACCGTCAAACTGACGGTCGGCCCAGAGAAGGGAGTAAGCGATCTGCGCGGTTATTTTCCCATAGTCTTTGGTAATTTTGAAATCAATCCCTTTGGCCGTGCCCCGGCCGGGGGTAAGAGCTTCCGCCCACTCTACCTCCGGGGGAAGAAGATAGTGATTGTCGGCATAGTCCAGAAGGTTGTGCATCCATTTCCAATATCCCTCTATGGAGAAGGTATATTCATTGTTAAGGCTCCAGTAAGCTCCCAAGGCTATCTTGTCGGCTGTCTGGGGGATTTGGCCATCAACAATCGGCACCCATTGGTCGGTAGGAAGCGAGATGGAGGTCTGCTGAAGCTGATGCACATACTGTACCGACCGTGAATAGCCTCCCTTTACAGCCCATCCAGGCGCGGGTTGCCATCGGAAAGAAAGTCTGGGAGAGAGGGTGTGATGTGTCTTTCCATCAATATTAAAAAGGGAGTAATGCAGACCATAGCTTACCCGGAAAGGGACCGAGACCGCCCAGTCTCCGCTTCCGTAAAGGTTCAGCTCGTCGGCATGGAGGGTGCGGCTATTCTCCTCAAGACTTGTCGAAAACTCTCCATTAACAACTTCGCGGCTTGTAAAGGAGGGGAGATAGGAATGGCGGGTATAACCTGCTCCGAAGTTAAAACGGATGGCCGGATTCGGATTCCAGTCGAAATCAGTCTTAAGGATCCAGTCGTGAATATGGTTTCGAGACAACGTTTTATCGAATATCTCCGTGAATTTCGCTCCTCCGGATTCTGTTCCTGATTCCTCGGAGTGCATAAGTCGGGAGGCATAGCGTGTGAAGGCTCCGGTAAGGGTTGTCGATAGTGTGGTGTTGAAGTCGTACTGCCAGCACAACGACGCCATGAGGTTGCCCCAACGCATATTGTTCCGGTCCGTGTCATAGTCTTCGTTTGAATAATGGCTATCCTGCTTTGTGTGGAGGTAGTCCTCACCATAATAGAACGAGGCGTAGCCCCTGCTGCGTGCGGAAAAGTGATGGGTTATCTTAGCGTTGAAGTCGGTGAAGGCATATCCGAACATGTTGTGGTCATCCTTGTTACGGCTGTTGATAATAGCGCAGATGGGTATGGTCAGCAAGTCATACCATGAGCGACGTGCCGCCACGGAGTAGGAGGTATGTTCTTGCCATATCGGGCCATCGACATTGACGGCAGCCGAGGTCAGACCGATCTTCACTCCTCCGTGGTGTTCTTTCATGTTCCCCTCCTTGGTAGTCACATCCATAAAGGAGGAAAGCCGACCGTCATAGCGTGCCGGGAAAGTACTCTTATAGAAATCCACATTGTGAAGAGCCTCGGTGTTGAAGGCGGAGAAGAGTCCTCCGAGGTGGTTAACCTGATAAAGTGGAATATTATCGAGCAGATACATGTTTTCATCCGTGTTTCCGCCATGCACATACATTCCGGCCATCCCCTCGATGCCGGCCGATACGCCGGGTTCGAGTTGGAGGGTCTTTATGATGTCGCTTTCTCCGAACACGACAGGGGTGTTGAGCACGCTCGAGCGGCTTACATTCATCGAGCCTATTTCCGCGGAGTTGATGGCGCGGTCTGCGTTAGGATTGCCTATCACTGTGAGTTCCTCAAGCATCCGTGAGGTGTCCGGTAAGGCGGTTACAGGGAGTTTAGGCTTTACGGTAGGTTTGGGTTCTTTCGGTTTGGGTGTTGGCTTCCGGAAGAGCATCACATTATTTCCACGGATACGGTAGCTTATCCCGGTTCCCTTGAGTATTTCGTCAAGCACACCGGTCAGGGGACGGTCATCGGCCGAGACTGAGACGCGCACGGTCCGCAGCAATCCTGCGGGATAGATGAAATTCTTGCCGATTCGCTCCATCAGGGTTGCGAATACTTTCTCGGCCGGTTCATTCTTGGCCCGGATACTGACTTTCTGCGCATAGCCGGTTGCTCCTGCCGCCAATAGCAGCAGGATAATGAGTATAGTGTTCAGTTTCATTTCTCAACAGTCAGATTAGTTCCGAGGAGGTCGTTGATTGTTGCGGTAAGGTCTTCGGCTGTGCCTTGATAGCTGAGGGTGAGACGGGGTTGGCCGGAGGTTTCTCCTGAAACCCTGACGCCGTAGGTTGCCTCGATAGCCTCCACCACTTCCCGGAGTGTTGCGTCGTTGAACTCGACTTTCCTTATTTCTTGATTTGTTGCCGGGACTGTATCGGAGGAGACCGGAGAAGTCGTGGTTTCAACCGCAGGTGCCGGTGAAGGGTCTTCTCTACTGACAACTACGTATGTCGTTACGGCGGCCATTGCGGCCAAGGCAATTCCGATTATGCCGATCGCCACAGCGTGGCGACGCCAGAAAGGTAGGGGAGGAGCGATGAACCATCCGTCCGGGCGGAAAGCTCCGGGGCGGTAGAACTTCACCACGAAATCAAGGGAACGTTTGATCTTATCTGTCATAGTTTTTGTTTCAATAAAGTGCTCTTTCGATATCGTCATTAATGAGCTGTTACACCCTAAAGAGTACTTTATCTCCGAAAACCCCTATCGGGAAATGAAAATAAATTATAAAAATCTAAAAAGACTATTGTAATATGAAATATACCATGTAATTATCATCTGTTTTCTCACTGTTAAGTGTGGCGCTGAGATCCTTTTCTTTTTCCGACTGCGGGTTCATCAAGGGTAATCCTGATGATGGTTGTGCGGTCAAGGCTCCGGGCAATGGCCTCGTTGAAGTGCATCATGTATCTTGGCAGAAACCTTTCGCAGAGCAGTCGGAGTGCTAAGATCTTCTCTTCGCGGTCTTTCACAGTCTGAGCTTTCCCGATTGCGATGGCTGAATTATAATATTCCGTGAAATTATTCTTTTCCTCCTCGAATTTAGGGGTGCAACGGCTCACTGCCGAAAGACTTACTGTCGGGCAATACTTGATACAATCGATTTTCTCTCCCTCGTCAGCGCAATGGAAATAGAAGGTCCGGTCGTCCTTGCGCACCATATTGACCGGTACACCATAGGGAGTGCCGTCTGGACGAATCATACTCACTGTCACGTAAGGAGCCTTGTCGAAAACATCCAGAGCCCATTCCTCAGGCATCCTCCTTGTGGCTTTTCGCATTTCTCTCATAATTCTAATAATTTACACGAGGTGAAAATGATCCGACTAATCCGATTTATTTTCAATGATTTTAGTAGATGATAAAATATTGTTTTTAAATTTTAATCTTCGGACGACTAATTTTATAGAAATCCCTGAAATATGGTAATTTCAATTTTAATTTTTATCAGAAGATGGAGAGTAATATACCTCCTCTTCGTGAACCTCTATTAAACATTCTTCAAATAAAGAAGGCTGCATAGCGTGAATTTTTACACGTTTTTTTGCTAAGTCACAGTATTCAGGCGAAATATCTATTCCTATATAATCTCTTCTTGTATCTAAAGCGGCAACACAAGTTGTTCCACTTCCACACATAGGGTCTAACACTAAGTCTCCTTGATTAGACCAACTAAGAATATGGTCTAAAGCTAATTGATATGGGAAAGGGGCAGGGTGTTTTTTCGCTTCTTGATCCACAGCATTTTTTCCCACAACATATTCCCAAATATTACCTTTTAGCTTTTCAGATTTAACCGGATTAGCCAACTTCCCTCTGCTTTGCTCTCCTTTGGAATAGTTTTTATAAGTAGTCCCTTTTAGTTCTAATCCAGCGTGAAGGCAGGGGATTTTAATTCCATTATGGATTTTTACTGCACCTTTAGAAAATACAAACATATATTCAAATACGTTAGTATATCTCTTTCTATAAATTTGAGGAACCGGGTTAGTTTTCTGAAATATCATGGTATCGTGAAGATTAAAGCCCACTTCCATAAACTTTAATGCTTGTTTGAAACTTGTTCCGGTTTCACTTCCGTTAATAGTGGCGTCAGATACAACCCAAACCACAATACCTCCGACCTTTACAACTCTATAAAGTTCGATAACGATTTCATCAAAAGGGAAGCTATATCCTTTATAGGTTCTAAGATTATCATAAGGTGGCGAAGTTACGACTAAGTCCACTGAATTATCAGGGAATTCTTTCATAACTTCCACACAATTTCCATTAAGGATTTTATTTTTGTACTCTTTTATCATCGCTCTAATTCTCTTTCGTTAATTTGGTCTATGAACTCCTTGATAGTAGCTATTTTGCTATCCAGTTTCATAGTTCTCAGAAGTTCAGCAATAGCATCTTCTCTATTTAACTGCGCTACTCGTTCAATTTCCTGTTCATAGTACTGTATTTCATTATAGCCACGTTTTACTATGATGTTCTTAACTACGTTAAAATACTCATAGAATTTTTTTGGTGATATTTTGAGAAACTCAGTAATATTCTGATTTTGTTGAAGTAAAAAACATTTTTTAGAATTAGATACAGTTGTTGATTTGCTTATAATGTAACTTTGATTCCAAAGGTCAGAAATATTTACTGACGGAGATTCCCTTATCCCTTCTTTAAGCAGGATATAAAGGTATTCCCAACTAAACAAAGCAACATTACCGCTAAGGGCTTCTTTATAGATTTGGCTATTACTTTGTGGATATTGAAAATAAGGACAAACTAGTACAGAATACTCACTATCACCCCTCCATAAAGCCATTGAATTCACTTTATAATCTTTTGCATTTCTTGCAGTTCGACTAAGTCTAAAAGCCTTTGCATCGCCAACTAAAGAATATTTATGATAATGGCTTTGGGCTACTACATCGGCACAGTCAGCCCGTTTAGTAAGAACTTTTGCGTCTAAGTTCATTTCAAGCATAGATTTAGCTAAAAGAATATCGGAAACCTTTGTATATAGTTTTTCTTCTTTCGAGTCGTGCCCAATATATTCTGGAATAGCACCTATTTGTGAAATAAGTTCTAAAGTGTCTGCTTTGTTCAAAGCAAACACAATTTCCTGAAGTCTGTCAGAAGCATCTATAAAAGATAGCCCCTTACAGCTGTATATTATACGTTTTAATTCTTCAAAAGTCATTTTAAAGGTTTTGA
>JAIDPP010000230.1:0-2941 GCA_029062725.1 Muribaculaceae bacterium
TATGCCTTGGGTCCGGAAAATTCATTTCCTTACGTGGGGACATCTCCCGGAATGGCTTAATACCGACAATCCGAAAGTAGAGGTGCATAACCATAAGGATTTCTTTGACGATAACACGGTTTTTCCGGTGTTCAGCAGCCATCCTATTGAGATGAACATAAGAAATATTCCCGGACTCGCGGAGAAATTCATTTATTTCAATGATGATACGTTAGTGGTGAAACCGGTCTCGGCTGACAGATTTTTTCAGGACGGAAGGCCTGTCGATTATCTGGTCTTCGACATTCCACGCGGAGGTTGGCTTTACGACCATATAAGAATAAAGGATCCCTACGCTCAGGTGTGCAGGAATTCTGTGAATATTCTCAACGACCGGTTCCCTTTCAAGGAATTGAGGAAAAAGCGACCCGAACTGTTCTTTGACTCCAGTTATCTTCCTGCCGATAAACTGCGCAACCGGACATTGTCGGCATTAGGACAATATAAATGGATCAAGGTAAACCATAACCCACAGGGATTCCTGCTTTCCAACCTCAACGAATGTTTCCATCTTTTCGGGGATGCCATGAAAAATACATGTAAAAACCGATTCCGCTCATACGAAGACCTTAATCAATATCTATTCCGATATTATGCCTTGGCAAAAGGGGAGTTTGCTCCCCATTATTTCGACGATGATCACTGCATCGTTCTCTCCTCCATCGGACGATATGATAAAGAACGGTGGGCTTTTAAAGAGAAAAATTTCGTGTGTATAAATGACAGTTCATTTCTCAAAGAAGAGGAATATCCTCGACTCCGCCAAATGGTAAGGGATGATCTTGAGGATTTGATGCCTGAAAAATCATCATTTGAGTTATAATTTAGCTTAGCTATTACTCTATGGCTTCTGAAAACACCACTCCTTTTTCTGTCCTGATGTCGGTCTATAGAAATGATGACCCCGAGAATTTCCGGCTTGCGGTAGAAAGTATTTCTATACGTCAATCCCGGAGACCACAGGAGATAATTATTGTGATTGACGGTCCGATTCCTACCCCGTTGGAAACAGAACTGACTGATCTGGCTTCTGAGATTCCTGAAATCAGGACTGTTTTTCTAAAGGAGAACCGGGGATTGGGGATTGCGCTGAGAGCCGGAATGGAGAAAGTCTCCAATGATATCGTAGCCCGTATGGATTCCGATGATATCGCAACTCAAGACAGATTTGAAAAACAGATTTCTATGTTAGCCAATAATCCCGAACTCGATATGGTGGGTGCCCAAATCACGGAATTTATCGGCCACCCTTCGAATATCGTCGGTAAAAGGGTAGTGCCTGAATCTAATTCCGAAATTTATAATTGGATTAAAAAAAGATGTCCCTTCAATCACATGACAGTGGCCTTCCGCAAAGCAAAGGTCCTGGAAGCCGGCAATTACCTCGACTGGCATTTCAATGAGGACTACTACCTCTGGATCAGAATGGCTGAAAAAGGAATGGATTTTGCAAATCTCCCTGAATCTCTTGTCAATGTAAGGGTCGGAAAAGAGATGTATGGCAGTAGGGGAGGCTGGAAGTATTTTCTCAGTGAGAAGGGTCTGCAAGACTATATGCTGAGAAAACGAATCATTTCTTTTCCCAGATGGCTGGTGAATGTCGGAATTAGATTTGGAGTGCAGGTAATGATGCCCAATTCTTTAAGAGCGTTTGTTTTCAAACAACTTTTCAGAAGAAAAAATAAGTAACTCGCGAAAATTAATGAACACAAAAAACTTAGGAATTTTGGATGCGGTTTGGCTGCGGAATGAAGGAGCATACTGGAGTATGCGACTGAATGACAAAGGCAAACCGCATCCAATTGAAAATCGACGAGTTTCCATTCCTATAAAAAGGACGAGTCAAAAGGCCAAGTTTTTTGGTTCAAGATATTATCTGGAGTTACTATTTATAATATCGATTAATTTTTGTGAGTTACTTATTAATGGTAAAATGGTGTTTTGACAGACTGATGGCCTTCATCGGTCTGTTGTTTTTATGGCCTCTCCTTCTCCTCGTTGCAATCCTTATTAAAGTCAAGATGCCCGACGGCCCGGTGATTTTCCGGCAGAGAAGAGTCGGCAAGGATGGCAGACTGTTTACGATGTATAAATTCCGGTCAATGACGGTCGGACATGGCGGCTCTTCGGTATCTGTGGCCGGTGAAAGCCGGATCACCCCGTTGGGGGCTAAACTGCGAAAGTATAAACTTGATGAACTTCCTGAGCTTTGGAACGTCCTGATCGGCGACATGAGCTTTGTAGGCCCACGCCCTGACGTGCCCGGATATGCAGACCGTCTGACAGGGAATGACCGGGAAGTGCTGAGTCTCCGGCCGGGAATTACAGGTCCGGCGTCCCTTAAATACCGCGATGAGGAAGAGATACTCTCCATGACGGAGAACCCGAAGGAATATAACGACACTGTTATTTTTCCCGATAAAACAAGAATTAACCGTCATTATCTCCATTCCCACTCCTTCCTGGTGGATATGAAAATTATCCTATGCACTGTGCTTGGAAGAAGAATGAAATATAACGGAGAAATAATATAAATAACAGGCAGTATGAGAGATAGAATCTACCTTTGCCTCGCTCACATGAGCGGCAATGAAATGCAATATATTCAGGAGGCCTTCGACACCAACTGGGTGGTGCCAATGGGTCCCAACGTGAACGCCTTCGAGAAAGACCTCGAGGACTTCGTCAACAGGAGGGAGGGGGAGAAGCCCCTCGACCGTAAGGTGGTCTGCCTCAGCGCGGGGACGGCCGCCGTCCATCTGGCCCTGATCGCCTGCGGCGTCAAGGCCGGCGACGAGGTGCTCGTGCAGTCGTTCACCTTCTGCGCCTCCTCCCATCCGATCACATATTTAGGCGCCACCCCGGTCTTCGTCGATTCCGAGCCCGAGTCCTGGAACATGGA
>JAIDPP010000230.1:3041-5705 GCA_029062725.1 Muribaculaceae bacterium
CTCGACGCGGCCGACATCGAGGCGCGCCCCCTCTGGAAGCCGATGCACAGACAGCCCGTATATCGCCATGCCCCGGCCTACGTCAACGGTGTCAGCGAGGGGCTCTTCAAGGTCGGCATCTGTCTGCCCGCAGGCCCATACGTCTCCGACGATGACGTGAGATATATCGTCGATACGATAAAAGAGAGCATCCAAAGCTGAGCTCCTCCCGTCTTGGATACCCGTTTTGAATACCTGTCTTGGATACCAGTGTTGGATACCAGTCTTGAATATCCGTCTTGGTTACCCGCTTTGAATACCCGTTTTGAATATGTGAGGAAACCTTCGGTTTCCCGATAATCCGGAAGAAATCCCCGCTCCTCTCCATACAATTATTGTCTATCCCCCCTCCCCTCATAATCACTAATAGGGGAAGGGGGATAAACCTTATCCCCCTTTTCAATGTTACTTTTTTATAGATAGCGCTTCCCGAGTTAAACCTCCGTAGTATTCGGGATGTCTTTTCTTTATAGATTATGTCAAAATAATATTTACCTCCCCGCTATCACCAATACCGGTGGAGGTCGATTATCCATTTCAATTGCTTTAGCTATGCAAAACGACAACAGGGAAAGAGTCGTGGTGATCGGCGGCGGCTTCGCAGGCCTGAACCTCTGCAAACGACTCGACAAGAAGAAATACAATATCTCGCTCGTGGATCGCAATAACTTCCATTGCTTCCCCCCCCTCTTCTATCAGATCGCATCGTCCTGACTGGTGGAATCAAACATCTGCTTCCCTTTCCGTCGGGAGCTAAAACGCATGAAAGATGTCTCTTACCACATGGGACATGTCAAAAATGTCGATCTCGAAAAGAAGGAAATCACCACCAGTTACGAGACTCTCAGCTATGACAAGCTCGTGATTGCCGCCGGAGCAACCAACAACTATTTCGGAATGGACCATCTCCCGGAGGAAACGTTCGGCATCAAGACCGTGGCCGAGGCCGCCCATACCCGCGATGAAATCCTCGACCGTCTCGAACGCGGAGCGCTCTGTAAGGATCCCGAAAGACGCCGGCAGCTCCTCTCTTTCCTCGTTGTCGGCGGAGGACCCTCCGGCGTGGAGATCGCCGGTGCGTTGGGGGAGATGAAGAAGTATATCCTCAAGAAGGAATATCCCGAACTTTCTCCCGATGACGTGACCATAACCCTCGTTGAGGGTGCCCCCTCTATTCTGGGTGCCATGAAAGAGAAGTCACGGGCGAATGCCCTAAAGGGGCTGAAGGAACTGATGGTGAACGTCCGCCTCAATACCGTCCTGAAAAGCTATGAAGATAAATACGTCACTTTTGCCGACGGCCATAAAGAATATTACGAGACCCTTATATGGACTGCCGGCGTGAAGGGCGAACCGATTCCCGGCCTACCGCAGGATTGTATCGGCCGCGGCAACCGCATCGTGACCGACGGCTTCAACCGCGTAAAGGGCCTTGACGATGTTTTCGCCATCGGCGATATCGCGCTTATCCAGACCGACGACACACCAAACGGGCACCCCCAGATGGCCCAGCCGGCCATTCAGGAGGCCGCAAACCTCGCCAAAAACCTCAACGCCGGAAAATGGATCTCGGAGTTCAGGTATAAGGATAAGGGATCGATGGCCACAATCGGAAAATACCGTGCCGTGGCCGATCTCCCGGGGTTCTCTTTCTCCGGCTGGTTCGCATGGCTGATATGGCTTTTCATCCATCTCATCTCTATCCTTGGCATGAGAAATAAGCTGAGCGTGCTGATGAACTGGTTCTGGAATTATCTCTTCTACAGCACTTCGCTCCGTCTGCTCCTGCGGCCTACCAAATATCCGTTGCGGCGACACTGGGGCGACTGATGATTCTTAAAATGACAATTATGAAAACCAATAGTTTTATCTTAGGAGGAACTCTCTGCACCCTCATCCTCATATCCGCTTCCTGCTCTTCACTCGGAGGAATCTTCGGCTCAAAATCATCCAAGGATAAGGAGAAGCAGGAGGCTGTCCTGCCCCGCGACCGCGAGCAGATCGCTACCGTGGAAGCCCTCAAGACTTATACAGCCGAAGACATTAAGATGGGTGTGGTGAAAGGCGATTGGGCAATCGAATCAGTCAACGGAAGGAAGGCCGTCGGCGAGAAGGCTCCTTATCTCCGTTTCGACCCCAAGGAAAAGCGCGTATATGGAAACAACGGATGCAATTACATCAACGGCCCCTACACATACGACGCTCTTGCTAAAACCATCTCTTTCGGAGACATGGCCTCCACAATGATGCTATGTGCCGAAACCGGAATTACAGATACTGAAATCAACATCGCCCTTTCGAAGGTGACCAATTACGACTGGAAGGCTCTCGACAATGAGTATTATCTTTATCTTTATGATGATACCGATACGGAACAGCTTGTCCTGATGCACCAGAATTTTGACTTTCTCAATGGGACCTGGCTCGTGAGACAGATCGAGGATACTCCTGTGAATAATCCGGAGATGAAAATGGTCATCGATGTCGATGAGGGTAGGATTCATGGAAACACCGGCTGCAACCTCTATAATGGAGCTATTGAAATTGAGATGGAAGAGGCCAATTCAATCTCTTTCAGCTCGATCGGCCTGACAAAGATGGCTTGCCCCGACCTCAACAATGAGA
>JAIDPP010000231.1 GCA_029062725.1 Muribaculaceae bacterium
AATATATGGGAACATTATGGATACACCTAACTCCTGAGGAAAAGATCGCCTCCGTACAAGCTACTGCCGCAAGTAGGAAAATTGATGAACGTGCAGTAGAAAAAGACTGGTGGGTTACAGCTGTTCTTAAGGCTCTGTATAATACCGAGTGTGCTCCTTGGCTGAATTTCAAGGGCGGAACGTCACTAAGTAAGGGATGGTCTCTCATCGATCGTTTCAGTGAAGATGCTGACCTGTCAATTGGACGTGAGTTTTTTCTGAAAGTCAAAAATCTCTCTTGTGCAAAGGCTGAAAACAATACCCAACGTAAGAACTTAAGAAAGGCGTCAAGAGATTACATACATGATCATCTGTCGAGATACCTGAAAGAAGAACTGGAAAAGTTGGAGATTTCAGGATTCTCGGTAAGGAATCATACGCATGAAGAAACCCCTGATGGCCCAAAACCTATTGATCATGATAGTGACCCGACTGTAATTTTCGTTGACTATGAGAGTATATTCCCGGCTTACGACGGAGATATTCAGCCACGTGTTAAAATAGAGATTAGTTGTCTGTCTATGGATGAACCATTTGAAATTAAGGAAATATCAACAATGCTCCATGAACAGTTCAATGAGTTGGATCAGGAACTTACAGCTGACATTCGTACCGTCTCACCGGCCAGAACTTTCTTAGAAAAGATTTTCCTTTTAGCAGAGGAGTTACAGAAAGACCATCCGCGATTCCGTAGAATGAGCAGACATCTATATGATCTCGAGAAAATGATGGATACTCCGTATGGAAAAGCAGCGTTAGCTGATACTGAACTCTATAAAGCTATCGTTGCCCATCGTGCCAAAGTATATCATCTGGGATATGTCGGGGATTACTCAATAGATTATCCCGAAAATATTTCTTTCATTCCAAGCGGTGAAGTTTTGGAAAATTATAGGAAAGATTATGAGGAGAATATGGTGGATGGATATATCTATGGGAACGCAAAGTCTTTTGACGAATTGATAGAGAGAATGGTCGAACTGCAGAATCGTATTCGTACAATCAAGCTATAAATATCCTGAATCATTATATCGGTAATTTTTGCAAAATTACCGATATATTTTAGAGTTTGATGAACTGTTATATTACAGAAATAATAGAAGATGTACCGGATAAAAGGCGTAGAAGCTATACTTGGCTACTGCGCCTTTGATGTTTCCGCGAGTGCCGTCATATAGGAAAATCACGACAGAAGCAAGCACCGCCCCTGCAACTCCATAGTGCATCATCAACGGGAAGGTGAAGAGAATCTGAAGGAACGCCTGTTTCGGAAAATCAATCCGGAATCTGTCTTTCCAAGGCTCGATAGTACGGGAGCGAAGCATGTAGAACAGCACAATCATCAGCACACCTCTCCAGTCATAATCGGATTGGAGAAGCCATGCATCAACGCAGAACACAGAGACAGACAGAAAACATATCGGACCATGCTCGCAGAGCCTGTCGAACACGGATATTGCCATGACACCGAGGGCAAGCGTGAACATCACATTATGCGTCCCGTCATTACCGTTGAGCATAAGCCAGGGAATCTCGCTGACCAGACCGAAGAAAAGTAGCAGACCGAGATAACGCCATCGGCTACGGGTATAAGCCGCCCCCTCTGCAACAAGGAAGGCGAACACCGGAAAAGCGATCCTGCCGAAACACCGCATCGCCGAATAGAGCGGACTTGCAGGATCCACAAAGAAAAACGCCCAATGGTCAGCTACCATCGAGATAACCGCAATCACTTTAAGGGCACTCCCGCTCAACCTGAGCGGGAGTGGCACTGAAACAAATGACCTTTCTGTCATTATTATAGAGATGAAAAAAAGTAATATTCTGTAAAATAATCACACCATGCCGAGAAGTTCCTTTACCATAGTCTCCACCTCATGATTGACGCGCTTGAAATTACGGTTGAGCATAATCTCCTTCTCACGAGCATTCCTGAACTCATAGAGTTTCGGAAGCTCCACATAATGGTTCTCCTCATCCTTGATAGCCTTCATGTCGAAGTGGGTCTTGCAGAAATACTTCGTGGTCTTGAACTCCTCCGACTGCTCGATGTCAAAGCGATTCAACATTTTGTCATCTGTCGCAGTGAAATCACGCGCCGCCTGACCTGCAAGCCAACCGGTAGCCATATCCGCAATCTTCGCTGCCGGAACGAGATAATCAAGTTTCTCGGAGATAGAGGTGGAAACCTTTGAATCATTTATGGTGATAGAGGTTGAAGTCTGCTTCGCCTTACCGAACACATCATTCTGCGCCCATTCAAGGGTCTCCTTGTTACGGGCTGCACCCATGAAGATATTACCGCAGGTAGTGATGATTTTCTGCATACCCACCTTTCCGTAATCAGCCTCCAACTGAGGCAACTCCTGAAAACCGAGAGTCACGGCAACCTTGTTGCTTCGCGCCGTGCCGATCAGTCGGTCAATCTTGTGGAAGTACAGCGTTGGAAGCTCGTCAACGATGATACTGACAGGGATGTTGCCTTTGGAATTGACACGGGTTATCAGACGGTTAAGCACAAGAGCGTTCAGAGAGCCGATGACCTGCTCCTTTTCGGGGTCGTTGGCAATCACAAGATAGCTCGGACTCACCGGGTCGGAAATCTTCAAGTCAAAATCATCGCCGGTGAACACCCAGAACGCTTCAGGAGATACGAGACGAGCGGCATTTACACGGAGCGTACCCACCATACCTTCCAACTGGTCGTTCGCCTTGTTCTCGTATGCACTCTTGAAGGGAGCCATCAGCGAGGCAATCTTATCATCCTGCATAAGAATGTTGAACACCTGGTCGTAAGGTCTTCCGAGGAACGACAGCACATGCGGCATATCCGAAAACTCGCCCGTAACGGTATCAGGCTCCACCTCATTGCCGGCTTCATCCTCATACCAGCACCTGTCAATCCTGATACGCTTTCCTGTCTGGTCAGTGTAGGAGAAGCCGTTAAGTTCGACAAACATCCTGTCCTCATCCGTAGAAACAGAGTTGCCCTCACTGTCAATGAAGTCGAGAACAACATCACCATTCCCATCGAGGGCATTGAAATCATCCCAGTTACGAATCACAATCTCCAGCTTTCTTCCCTCATGTAGAATGAAACGTTTCAGTTTCTTTCCATTCCGGAATCCGACAGGATGGAAATTGACAAAGAAATAGATGATCGCTGCAAGAAAGTTTTCAGCAGAATTGGTAAAGAAAGCCTCCGAACCACCTTTCTTCTCGCCACCTCCCTTATTCAGAGAAGCCAACAGGGTCGCTGCGGTCTCCGAAGCGGCCGCAAGGTCAGGTATATACTTCCTCTGGATAGGATTGATGCGGTTTGAATACTCCACATCGGTAAAATTCACGATCCTGAAACCGCAGTCCTTGGGGAGTTTCCCACTCTTTCGGTTCTTGCAGAACTGATAAAACAGAGTCTTCGCAAGAGTGGGGAACTTATAGTCATACACCATCATTGCAAAACCCTTTGCCGCGTGCTGACGAATGAAAGGGTCTATGATTCCGAAAGACTTACCCGACCCCGGCGTTCCCAATACGATAGTTCCCCGGAACGGGTTGATGATGTTGATCCAGCCGTGGCGCATCCTCTTCTTGAAATAATAGAGCATGGGGATATTCACAGAATAAGGGGTCTCAGCTTTAACGTTTGACTGCTCGAAAGATTCATTCTCGAAATTGAAACGGTCCTCCCCAACTTTCATATTATAGTACTTGGCGATACCGTCAAGCCCCTGATGAAAGAGCATTGTCCCGACAACAGAGCAGAAAGCGTAAAGGACACGGCTTGCAGGGAATCCGAACATCGACATTCCCCATTCCCCGTGATGGAATATGAAGCAAAGACCTACGAGAGTAATACCGGCAAGCACGGGATAGACCACCATAGTCTTGACATTGAACTTCAAAGCCTTCTTCGCCTTGGTGCCGATTGCCACAATACAGATGCATACAAGCTCGGCCACCTTACATCCTGCTACGGAATTGAAAATCCTGAATCTCGACAGCAGATCGAGGATGAACCCCGTGATACGGTTGTCAGCCGTAATCGGGAGGTTCATCACAATCTCGATAATCAAGAATATATAGATGCAGCTACGGAAGTAGTTATACATCATCTGCTGCTCCTTGGTCTCGTCGACACTCATATCAGAAAGGAATTTTAAGACCGACCATAAGACCATTACGGAAAAGATCACCATGCAGGAAACATACATTGTTCTTCTGAATAAGTGAAAACTCAATTCCGTTGGAAAACACGTAATCATACTCGAATCCCGCTTCAAGCCCTAAGAAGAACTCCTTCTGAACCGCGCCCAACACAGGGCCGGCACGGAAAGAGAAATTGCTGTTCTTGAATCTCTTCAGCTGATGCTTGTAAAGCAGACCACCGTTCCAAAAATAGCCCTTCCAAAACTGACCCTCTCCAATCTTTCGATGATTCCCCAGTTCACCGAATACCTCGAAGGCACGACCGTAAGAGAAATTATACTCATAGCCGACAGTGGCATCAAGAGTTGCAGGGAACAGGAATCCAGCGTTTACAGTGAAGCGATTCTCAGCATTTGCCGAGTCAACTGCAAGAGCGCAGACAAGACCGATCAAGATAGCCTTCAACTTAAAGTGTAGAGAAAAACCTCTAAACGAATCTAAAGAAATGGATAACGCTTTCATCTTGCCTCGTATAAATGTTTACCGTAATTATAGTTCCAAGGAATCTTGTTTAGGATGTCAGCGTCAAATCCATCCGCGTTAAGGATATCTTCGTAATGAACCGTCATTGAAATTACACGTCCGCTTATCTGATTCTCAGATATTTCAAGAGTAAGCACCTTCTCGTCAGGGAAAGTCAGCTTTGGAATCACCAGTACATTGCGGTAATGCTTCTTGAATTTCTTGGCTGTATTGAGAGAGAAAACAGGGGTAAGCTCGACAGTCTGCGAATTTGTTGCCTTGACCTCCTTCTTATCAGTAAGCTTGATTCTCAGTTCCTCTATGTCATACGGTATCTTTGTCTTGTTCTCCAAAGAGTAATCAATGAAAAAGAAATCACCTATGGAGTAGATGTTGTTGATCACAGCCTTCATGCCGTGCTTCTTGGAGACAATCTGATTGAACTTACGACCGCTACCATAGACAGCCCATGCGTAACGCGCCATCTCCGCCTCCGGCATAGTCACGTCAGGATTGACGTAAGATTCCAGATCGGTATAAGGGACATAGAGAACCGACGCTGCCGAAGTAGGACGGAAGGTATATACCACGTCAAACTGCGCGATATGTCTCTCACCGATAAGGGTAAGCGTGCCGATAAGCTCATTGTCGCGGAACTGGGCCGGACGGTTGTCAGGATCCGGGTCATCCTGCCCCTCGATGAAAGGCTTGATGCGAACGATGTTGTCATTGCACTGGTTTCCGGCAATCTTTGTTGTGGAAATATCCACCATCTTCACATTCTCCGGCATAACGATATGTGTAGTCACCTCGTCATTGACAAGAATCCTGTTCTTTGCCGAAACACCTGCGGCACAGACCACCATAGCCAAAGCCGCCATATAGAATTTAAGTTTCATAAAAATCTCTGTTATTATCGTGTTAGATTAATAATCATCAATATTTTCAGTAATTTCTTTGATTATCCTAAAAACCGATTATTCAGTTAATCATAAATATTACGGATAATATAGT
>JAIDPP010000232.1 GCA_029062725.1 Muribaculaceae bacterium
TTGATTAGTTATGTTTCTTAGTGTGTTAAATATTTGACTAACAGATGAATAGTTTCGCGATTGGATAACGGCCTTTCCCCTTGTAAAGCTAACGCCTCTTTTGTAATTTTGCCACCGGATAAACAATATAAAGGGTAAATTATGAATCTATTTAAAACGTTACTGCTTTCCATCTGGCTTCTTTTCTGTAACTATACAATGGTCGCTAATATCAGTAACAGCAAAAGAGATGGAAAGACCGGTGGACACAGCTGGATTATTGATGGATTGCTCCATATTCCTTATGATCCCGATAATAAATTAGCTCCCAATAATTCCCCGGATGCTTATTTTATGCATTGTGTATGGGGATGGTATGGAAGGGCAAATGGTTATTACCGTATAGATGGGTTTGGAAATTTAGCATCAGATCGCCATTCCAAAGAAAATTCTGACACAACGTATCCAGGATATACTGACGGGGAGAGTAACTACGTTATTAATCAGGAGTTGTGGGGATATTATGGCTTCAAGAAGAAGCCGATTATATCCGGCGGAGTGATTGTTGACCCGGTTCAACCAGTTTTACCTTAAATACTAAACTTTTATATTATGAAGAAATTCCTTTACTTTCTTTTTTTGAGTTGTGTGGTATTCATTGCTTGTGATTCGGATAATCATGAGTTACCGGATGTAAATAAGAACCAGAATGTTGAGGATAAACCTGTTGATGAAACTCCTGTTCCTTACAAACGTTTGGAGTTTTCAGGTTCTCAATGGGCTGTTAACCAAGGTGCTTCGGATTTTGCCCTACGTTTTCTTAAGCAGTTGGAAAATCAATCCGACGGTAATGTAATGGTTTCTCCATTAGGATTGCATATAGGATTATCAATGGTCGCGAATGGAGCAGATGAAGAGGGTAGGCAAGAAATTTTAGATATTCTGGGATGTAGCGATCTAAGATCACTCAATGATTATTATAATCATATTATTCCGGTACTTTCAGAGGCCGATAACCAAATTACTTTCAAATCCGCAAATTCCCTTTGGACTCAAGAAGGTTTTACTCCCGGCGAGGAGTTCCTAAAAAAATTAACTGATACTTTTAAGGCTGATTTTTTCCCGGAGGTTCTTGGATCGGAGGAGAATAGGAGGAATATAAATATCTGGTGCAGTGAAAATACTAATGGAATGATTCCGGAGTTTCTTAAGTCACCTCTCGATTCTGTAACAACGTTAGCACTTTTCAATGCGTTATACTTTAATGGTAAATGGACTGATGTATTTGATCCGGAGAATACATATAAAGAGACATACTATTCTGTTTCAAGAAAAGATAATATAGATATGATGCATGCCACCGGAAAGATGCTATGCCATGAAACCGAAAAAGGAATTGAATTGTCGTTACCATACGGAAATGGTACTTATTCATTCAATGTTTTGCTTCCCAATGAGGGAATAAGTATTCAGGATTATCTTTCTGAGACAACCGGATTAGGTGTTTCCTACGAGGAGAGAGAAGTTAGGTTAACCATTCCTAAGTTTTCATTAACTGTTGAGAATGATAACCTTGTGCCAATCTTGAAAGAGTTAGGTATTTCCAGTGTTTTCAATTCCTCTTGCGGTCTTCCTGAAATAGGTAAGGGAATATTTTTAAATCAGGTTAAACAGACTTCGACAATTACGGTAGATGAATCCGGGGCTGAAGCAGCAGGAGTCTCCGGATTCTATATCTGCACGGCTTCCGGGGAAGAATCTAAACCTCTACCTATTCTTGATGTCATTATCAATCGGCCATTTATTTTCAGTATAACGGCCCACAATCAAATCGTAATATTCGCCGGAGTGGTAAGAGAGCTGTAAACGGATTTCATCAACTTGCAGGTTTTATATTCAGGCTTCCCGGCACTATTTCTCATAAGCTAAATTTAATTAACCGCCGGGAGCCGGGCGGGCGCGAGATTCTCGCGCCCGTCTTTTATAAGACCCTCGACCGGGAAAACTCATATACCATATATTTTACTATGTCTGATTCCGTTTCCCGTGTGTCCCTTTTTTGGAGCTTCCCATTATATACCGGCCGATTGTCGGAGTTTTTAAATAGATAGGTTGGGGAGTTCATATATTTTTGTTAAATTTGCACATCCCAACCTAATTATTATGACTTTCGTAAAATCACTGATACTCTCTATAATAACCCTATTGCCGGCGGTTCTATCAAGTTGCAGGAAAACGGAAATATATCAAGCGGAAATGGATAGGGCTGAAAGCCTTATGGAGTCATTTCCCGACACATCTCTTCTTATACTTGAAAAAGTTAATCCTCTTGAACTGAAGGAAGGAGAGGCACAGGCTCGTTACGGTTTGCTGAAATCAATGGCATACGACAAGAACTATATAGATACCACTTCTTTTGAAGTGCTTCAGCCGGCAATAGATTATTATTTAAAAAAGGGAACTCCGGATGAGAAGATAAGAACATTATACTATAAAGCCTGTATACATTATCATAGAGGTGAGAACGAGCAGGCGATGAAAGCTTTGGTTGCGGGAGAAGCGATGATAAATCAGATAACGGATTCTCTGACTCTGGCACGAAATTTCAGATTGCAAAGTCTGCTTTATGAAAATCAATGTCGCATGGAACGTTATATTGAATATGCACTTCGAGGAGCGGAGATATACGATAAATTAAACAGACCCGAACTAAGAATGGATAATCTTGTTTCGGCATTCAACGGATTTATTTTGTTGGAAGACAAGAACAGAGCCGACAGCGTCATGAGTATCATCCGTCACTTTCCGGATTCTATGTACAATAGGAATCTCCATGCCGTTCATACAATGATACTCTATGCCGGGGAGTTTCTGCCTCCGGAGGAAGCTGTTGTTTATCTTGATTCCATCTCCACAGGGATTTACCATCCGGATTTGCGGTTGGATTTAGCTTATGGATATGCCAACTTTGGAGAGGGAGAGAAAGCTTTCTCTATTTTTGAGGGGATTAATGAGAATGAACTGAAAGACCGACTCAAATATCTGGCCATAAAGGTTAAGGTATTGGAAGCGATGGGAAAATATAAAGAGGCTCTTGAGGTAAATACAATTTACTCGGCTCTTTCCGACTCAACATACCGCGCGATATTCGCACAGGATGTCGGTGCTATGGAACAGGTATATATTTTGGAAAACGATGCCCTGACAGAGAAAAACCGGAAGAAGAACGTTGTGATTGCCGCAGTAAGTGGAGGAGCGTTTTTTATTATTTTGATTTTGATTATCCTGCTGGTGCTCCGACACATCAAGATCAATAATCTGAATCTCGAAAATAAGGCTCTTAGACTTTCGGAAGAGCGTAGCGCGGCATTGGCAAGAGAGGAACAGGGAAAACTGGAACTTGAGAAAATTAAAGAGGAGTTGAAATCACTACACTCTGAACGCGATGAAATTCATCGGATTCTTTCCGATAACGAGGAAGAAAGGGATGAAATACAAAAGAGACTATACGACCGACTTTGCGTACTGAATGGATTAATTGCCTCCAAAATCTCCGAGAACGACCGATATGCCGAGGCTTATAATTCAATCGAAAAAGATATAAAGAATAATAAAAAGCGCTTCCTTCACTATATCAAGGAAACTGTGACTTCAATGAATCCGCAGTTTATGAAAAAACTTGAAGATGCGGGGTTGGATGCTGTGGAGATTGATTATATCTGTCTTTATGCCCTCGGCTTGAAAGGGAAAGACATCGGTAATTATCTCGACACCTCGCGTCATTATATTGTCAGTAGCAATATCAGGAAGAAACTTGGCCTGACAGATACGGACACTAACATAAGTTTATATATACAGTCAAGGATGAAATACGGTCGTAAGACCGGCATGTAAGACTTTTTGAGACCCTGTAAGACTTTTTGCTTTTATCATCCATATAACTTATTGTCTATTAATTAAATAAAATTTGTAGTATTAGACTTTTTTTCTTGTATGTAGATTTTATTCCGTGTATCTTTGCACGGAATAAATTATCTGAATTATGAGAAAATCACATCTGTTATCCTTTATCCTCATCATGGTCTTTACGACCTTTCCGACTCTGAGCGTACTTGCGAATCAGACTAATATCCGTATCAAATATCAACCCAAGAAGACTGAGACACAGACATCGCACCGTGCTCCCCTTAATCTTCCGATAGAGGTACTCTATGACTCGGACACACTAACTGTAACCATAATCTCCGCACTTGAGACGGAGGCCGAGGTTTACATATATAATGCCTCCGGTGAACTTGAAGATTCTTCCCCTTGCCTCAACACTGTCCTTACTATAGGAGAGTCTGAGTATCACACCATTTTGATTGAGTCGCAGGATTGGTCGGCACGAGGGATTTTCTAAGAAGTCCTTAAACCTTATAAAAACATATAGTGATAAATTATATCCATAATTAATATTTAATCATCATGAAGAAACTCATTTATTTCTTACTATTTGCTTTAGTAGGACTTACAGGATGTCAGTCCTACGAGCCGAAACTCACCGATACTGCGGGTGATACAGGTGTAAGTAGCGCGTATGATGAAATTATCTCGCGAGCCAACTTTTACTACGGAATGTTGCCCGGCAAGACCCGTGCCAACGCGCCCTCTGTTTCCGACGTCATGCCTATCCTAACGGGTAACACCCGTTCCACGGATAATGAGGGTGAGAGCCCCATGTACTATATCGTCAACTACGAAAATGAAGAGGGCTTCGTAATCGTCGGTGGCAATGACAGGGCTTATCCTCTTCTTGCAGTCTCTGATGAGGCTTCTTTGACAGAAGAAGATATTGATAATATTTTTCCTCTTAAGAGTTTTATCAGTAACTCATCCACCCTAACTTCTGTCATTGACACTCTTTATCAAGAACCGGAAAAAGCTTTTAATATAAGTATTGCTCCTAAATTACATCCTTATGTAAGAAAATGGGGACAAGGGGCCCCTTTTAATTCATATACACCACTTATAAATGGACAAAATGCACTTGTTGGATGTGTTCCCTTGGCTGTAGGAATGCTTATGAGTTATTATGAATGGCCGACTGAACATAAAGGAAGGACTATAAACTGGAAAATAATTAAGAATGGATATTGCAGTGCATTAGGAATTCTGTTGGCTGAATTAGGGGAAGCTTCCAACATTGACACACGATATGGTCTGGAGGGTAGTTCATCCATCTTCTCAAATGTTCCGGGCACTATGAAAAATTATGACTATCTCACCAATCGAGAAAATATTGACCTTTTTAATATACATCTTTACCCTAATGAAGAGTGCAAAGAGGAGATGAAAAAGTATCTTCCCTTAATAATGTGTGGCAGAGGATATAGCAAAAGAGATGGAAAGACCGGTGGACACAGCTGGATTATTGATGGATTGCTCCATATTCCTTATGATCCCGATAA
>JAIDPP010000233.1 GCA_029062725.1 Muribaculaceae bacterium
CGAAGGGGATGTCGGTAAAGGGGATGTCGGAAATGAGACGCGAGATGTTCGAGACCCTCTTCAAGATATTCTCCCGCTACCGCACCCGCTTCCCCAAGGCCACTGTCGAGGAGGCCGCTTTCCATGCCGTCAACTCTCCGGCCCCGAAATTTTTTCTCACGCCCAAATCAGTGAAAGTGATTCTTTGCCGTTTTATCCGCGAAAGGAGGCAATATGGATTGGCGTGACATAATCGAGGAGAACAAGCGCAGGCACGCCCTCATCGATGCCCCGTTCGAACCGCTTTCCGGGCTGGGATCGGTCGGGGAACGTTTTCCTCTCCTTAGGAAAGGCCACCGGCTGATGCTGCCGGTAGCGATGAAAGGAATAGCCGGACTGGACCGTATGTCGGACCTCCTCTTCGAGCGCGAGAGAATCCGCCATGATTTCCCTTACTGGGCCGCGCGCTATGCCTATATAAAAAGCAAGGGAGGGGGCGATGACCGTCTGTTTGTCATCAACCGCCCGCAACGTAAACTGGTGGAGGCCTTCGAGCGTGACCGTACGGCCGGAAAACCTATCCGGCTCATTCTGCTTAAGGCGAGACAGTGGGGAGGCAGCACATGCGTGCAACTGTATATGGCCTGGCTTCAGCTCGTCCATGAAATGGGGCTGAATTCCCTTATCATCGCCCATCAGAGAATGGCCACGGATGAGATCAAGGATATGTTCGACCGGCTGCTTCAAGCTTATCCGCGCGCCCTGCTCGCAGAGCCCGGAGAGGAAGTGAATCCCAAGGAGAAGGTAATCGAGGGAGTGGGAGGTTCCGGGTCGGTATCGCGCATCCCGAGAAGGAAATGCAAGGTGAAGGTCGGCTCGGCCGAACGTCCGGATTCCTGCCGCGGAGGCGATTACAACCTTGTCCACTGTTCGGAGGTCGGTATCTGGAAGGCAACGGCCGGAAAGTCGCCCGAGATGATTGCCCGCGCGGCCGGCGCCGGAATCCTTCTGCGCCCCCTGACAATGATCGTCTATGAATCCACGGCCAACGGCACCGGCAATTTCTTCCATCGCGAATATGAGGCGGCCAGACGAGGCTCCTCGCAGTTCAAGCCTCTCTTCATTTCATGGTTCGATATCGACCAGTATTCGATCCCTGTCGCTGATCCCGAGAGATTCGCACGTCGCCTGCTGGAGGGGAAGGATTCGCAGGGTGCCCCATCCGACCGAGAACAGCCGGGATCGTATCTGTGGTGGCTATGGGAATCGGGAGCCACCCTGGAGGCAATCGCATGGTATATGGCCGAGCGATCCAAATATTCCGACCATGCCCTGATGGCGGCGGAATATCCTTCTGACGATGTGGAGGCTTTCGTTCACTCCGGCGCAGGGGTGTTCGACCGCTATAAGGTCGAGGCGCTCAGGGCGGAATGTCGCGCACCGCGCTATATCGGCGAGATCCACTCCCCTCTTGTGGTCGCGCCCGGAAGAATCGAGGATAAGGCAGCCCGGATCCGTGCCCTCCGCGAGGTGGAGTTCACTTCCGGCGCGGGTGCATGGAAGATATGGAAAGCGCCCTCTTTCCCAGCCGGAGGAAGGATCGATTCAAGGTATGTGGCAGTGGTGGATGTCGGTGGACGCGGGGAGAAGTCCGACTGGTCGGTGATCGTGGTGTTCGACCGCGAGCCGCTCATGCGGGGGGAGCGGCCGGAGGTGGTGGCGCAATGGAGGGGGCATACAGATTTCGACCTCCTCGCTTGGCGCGCGGCGATGGCCGCCTCCCTATATGACGACGCTTTGCTTGTCATCGAGAGCAATTCGATCGAGACCCGCGATCCCGACCGTGAAACCGACGGCGATCAGTCATCCTTCCTCCTCAACCGCCTGCGTGAGATTTATCCTAACCTCTATGCCCGCCGACGGCCGGAAGAGGATATACGTCGCGGGGCTCCCGCGAAATATGGTTTCCATACAAATATGGCCACCAAGCCTCTCATCATCGCCACGCTGGTGAAAGTGATCCGCGAGGCACTCTATATTGAGCGCGACGAGGCATGCCTGGATGAATACCTATCATACGAACGCCGGGGAAACGGATCTTTCGGAGCTATACTCGGTTGTCACGACGACCTGCTGATGACACGTGCCATAGGACTGCACATCATTTTCCACGAGATGCCTGTCCCGGTGATGACACCGGCCTCCAATGCCGTAGCCTCCCTATCATCCTGTTCCGTCTCCCACCGCGGATCCCATGCCGTATGGTAAGCCGACGGTTCGCATCCTTCTCCCTTTTCGCGCCGCTCCCTTCCCTGAAATCCGGGAAAGGAGCGGCGCGTAGCATGTATAAAAGAAAGCGTCAGAAAGGATTCTTCCGAATATTTGATTATCTTTGCAAAAAAATATCCATATTTATCCGCTATGAAAGATCAAGCCATCATTGATTCCCGCGACTTGCAGGCCGATCTCACCGCCCTGACAGAGACGATTCCACACGACCGTCTTTTCCTTCTTGCCGACACCAATGTCGAGAACGCCGTGTTCCCCCTGATTGCAGGTTTTCTCGGAAAATTAAACCCTGTCCGTATAATCCTCCCGCCGGGAGAAGAATATAAGAACCTTGATTCCCTGAGAATCGTATGGGAGGCGCTATGTTCCGAGGGAGCGTCGCGCAAGTCGCTGCTAATAAATATTGGAGGTGGGGTGATCACCGACCTCGGCGGATTCGCCGCTGCCTGCTTCAAAAGAGGCATCCCCTTCATAAATGTCCCCACCACACTCCTTGCCGCCGTCGACGCGGCTGTCGGAGGGAAAACAGGAGTGGATTTCAATGGGCTTAAGAACGAAATTGGGGCTTTCGCCCCGGCCGATGGAGTGATACTCTCCACCGACCCGTTCGCCACCTTACCTGACGACCAGCTTGCCTCAGGATTCGCCGAGATTGTAAAGATGGCGATGATCGCTTCGGCCAAGGTTTATAACGGGCTTCTGAAAAATTCCGAGGACGGGCGTCTCGATCTCCGCTCGCCCAATTTCCCTTTGGCAGACCTCCTTTCTTTCGCCGTGCGCAAGAAGGCTGAGATCGTAAAGGAGGATCCCAAGGAAGCGGGACTGCGCCGGATCCTAAATTTCGGACACACCTGCGGACATGCTTTCGAGACGCTTATGCTCCGCAACAACACCCCTGTCTCGCACGGCTGCGCCGTGGCCCACGGTATTCTGGTAGCGCTCATATTAAGCCATCTGCGCCTCCGGACCGACTCAATGCTTATCCATCAGTATAACAGGCTTATCCTGCGCCCCCTTTTCCCTAAATTGAAAGTGAACTGCGACGATACCGATGCCCTTATCGACCTGATGAAACATGATAAGAAAAACTCGGGAGGAAAAATCACCTTCATCCTCCTGAATGCCATCGGATCTCCTGTGGTCTCGACCGCAACTCCCGAAGCCGATATCCGCGCGGCCCTCGACATCTACCTCGATATTACCGAAGGCTAAACATCAGCAGAAATGAAATGACCGCAACCGTTTGAAATCATTCGCAAGCCCTGCGGAAATAATGCGATGAGCCTGCCGGGAATAATGCAATGAGCCTTGCGGGAATAATGCCGTGAGCCTTGCGGAAATAAACCAATGAGCCTAGCGGGAATAAA
>JAIDPP010000234.1 GCA_029062725.1 Muribaculaceae bacterium
GTCGGCGGTGGAGCGGACATCGGGATCATTGAACGCATGGCGGAACGCGCGAAGCAGTTCCTCATTTCTTTTGTGGCTGTAATCGGCCACAGCTCCTTTTTTCTTCATAAGTAATAAGTGATAAGTAATAAGTGATGATTCGGCCGGCACGATTGCCGGTTTCGGATGCAAAGTTAGTAATAATATTTAGCAATGCAAATAATTTATTTAACGTTTGTAAATAAATAAGGAAGAAAAGCCATAATTGTGACTTAACTTTGCAGCGTCAAAAGGGAGCGAATCGCTCCCCGGAAAAAACTAAAATGAAGAAACCATGAGAGAGAAAGAAGAAATCAGGGAGCAGGACTATCAGGAAACGGCTCTCAAGCAGGGAGGGGAGCTAATCCCGGGGGTCGAGATTCCGGCAGCCACGGAGGATAATTCCTCCGGCACCAGTGACAGCGAAGAGGGCTCCGGAGGAGCGGAAGATAAACCGGCCTCGGCAGAGGCAGAACGTATGGCAAAGATCGACATCTATTTCAGCGATTATCCGCAGACGAGGCAACTTCTTGAAGATGACAAGGAATTCAAGGTGGATGCCGCCACTGAAAACTTCATGGCCTCGGTTAGCGGTTTTGCAAGAGGGCGTGGGTGTGTTCCGGAGGTGCTCGACTCGGCGATGACGATGCTATTCGAGATTGCCGGAGGCCGGGGACGGCGCGGCCTGACGATCGATATGGTGGAAACGCTGATGAAGGGACTCGACTATGACAAAAGGCTTGCCGAGGAGGTGCGCGCCGCCGAACTGCGAGGGCGCAACGCCAACATCGAGGCGAGGATGCAGACACCGGAGAAGGGAGACGGCCTTCCCCACCTTCAGAGCAAGGGGGAGCTGAAGGAGAGCCGTAACCGCGGAATCTTCTCATTGATCGACGACGCCCGATAAGAGAGAAAGGGAGCGAGGGGAATCAATCCCGAAGACCGACTTACATTTATAACACTAAAAACTTAAAAGAAATGGCACAGACAATCACAGGAACCGGCGCCTTGCATGATCAGGCGCCGGGGCAGGCGGCGACAGTATCAGCAGCCGCATACGCAAGCGGCGGAATCGATGCCGGCAACTTTATCGAGACCGACATCGATGAAGAACTCTTCCGCTTCAACTCCGACGACACACCGCTGATGAACCTCATGCTCAAGGCCAAGCGTGTGAAAGTCAACAGTCCGGAGGTGGATCATTACATGATCGACGAACCCCGCAGCATGGTAACATTGGCGAGCACGATAGAGGCGCAGGCCACTCAGCAGACCATACTTCCACTCAGTCCAGGCGACCAGAATCTTCCGCGCCCCTTCACCACTCTTCTGGTTAAAGATGTGGACGGGTATGACCCGACAGGGCAACGCCTGACCGTAGGTCAGAACCTTATGCTCTTCGTGACGGGTCAGGATCCGGCGACCAACTGCCCGATCGTGCGTTGCGTCAACGGCCGCAAGACCAATCCGGAAGATGAGTTCAGCGCCTTCCCGCGTATTCCCAAGGGAACAAAGATCATCATCCTTGCCAACTCCCTTTATGAGACCCAGAAGGAGGTTGATCCCGACCTTATCGTGCCCCAGCCGACCCGTATCTATCTTCAGAAACGAGGGATGAATCAGGTGGTAAGCGATTATTTCGATTCGCAGAAGAAGCGTATCCCCTTCTCGAAGGCCATTCTTGCGGAGCAGGCCATAGCCAACTTCAAGGTGAGGGGAAACCGCACTCTCTGGGCCGGACGCGCAGGAAAGTTCAAGCTTAATATCCCGAAGATGGGATTTCAGTATGTGTATTGCACCGAAGGGTTGCGCTGGCAGTTCAAACGGGAGCTCATGCACAAGGGCCGCTGGACGGTAGAGGATGTCATAGCCTTGGCCAAGATGTTCTTCACCGGCGAGGATGTTCCCAAATCCGCTCTTCTTCTTGCCGGCAAGAATCTTCTCGAGCAGATACAGTGTATCGACTTCTCGAAGCATCCTGAGATACAGATCAGCACCAAGACCAATGCTCTCGGATGGACAGTGACCAACTTCCATACGGTCTTCGGCGACATAGAGATCAAGCGAGAGCCGACGCTCGACCGTCTGGGGTGGAGCAACAGCGGCGCCCTGATAGGCGAGAACCGACTGGTACACTACATGTATAGCTCCGAGCATAGTTTTTCTGACCGCATGGAGAGCGAGGAGGCTACGCGCAGCGGCATCCTCATCTGGGACGCACTCGCGCTAAAGGGTAGCTGCCATATCTGGATCGACGGCGACGGAGAGCACAACGGAGGAGGCACCGCGCTTGGCATCCGTCTTTGGAGCGAACCGGAAGCACCCGTTGATACTGCCGACGGCGAGGTCTATTATCTCACCTGCGATTGCCCGGGGATCTCGCCCAAGGCACGCAGTGGCCAGATGTGGAAGATACGCAAGGTCGAGAATGAAGAGAGCGAGGAGGTCGATGTGTGGAGTCTCTATACCGGCGATGTTGAAGTTGGATAACCATTGTAAAAAGAGATAAAATGAAAACGACTTACGGTGTAAGGGGAATGATGGAATGGGTGGCGCTCATTCCTTCGGGACGCAACATTGTAAGGGTAAGGTTCACAGGCGGGAGTCTTTCCGGCTATGGGGTTGTTCCCGCCTGTTTCACGACCGATAATCCTGTGGTGATGCGTTTAATCGAGAACAGCGGCTATTTCAGGCGCGGCAAGATCATCCGGCTTTCCTCTCATCCGGATGTATCTTTCCCCGGCTCGTGCGGGGAGAAAGATATGGATGAGATTCCCGGAGAAACGGTAACGATAAGAAAGGAGATAAGATGAAGACGAAGATAGCTGAAATCACGGAGATAGTTCTGGCTCGGCTGGATGAATCTCCGGAGGTGCTTGCCGATGCCGTGGAATACGGCAGCGAGAGTTTCGATCTCCGTGAGCTTATCCGGATCCTGCTTCCGTCGTGCGCGGAGCGAGTATTGCTTGAATCAGATCTGGGGGAGGTTTCTGAGTGGTATCCGCTTGAGGGGAATGTCTTGAGCGACCCCGGGGTATCAATGCGCGCCTTTCTTCCTCTACCGGAGGATTACTTTCGTCTGCTTTATCTGCGTATGAGCGACTGGCCGGAGGCGGAGACACGGGTGATGGCTGTCGGCCGGGAAACGGCATCGCTGCGCGAATATTGGGATAGCCGCCCCGGATTCAGGCGGAGGGTGCATCCGGCGATTAACACCGGCTACCGCGAAGGGAAGAGAGTCCTGATAATCTACGGCACTGTCCGTGGCGCAAGGTTAGCGGAAGGGGGTTATCTCCCGCGTCCGCGCGAGGATGGAGCGGGAAACCTTCTCTTCCCTCCCTCTTTGGCCGGTGAGCTTATCGATGAAACAGTAAGGACGATTAAAAAGATACGCGAATGAAGACAATGAATACAAAGGAGAAACTCTCCTACGGCATGGCCTCGCTTAGCCTTATCTGCGGCTTCGTGCTTCTCTTCTTAAGCTATTATTCCCCCCCGGAAGGGGAGATCACCTCTTCGGTGCTGTATGCTTTCGGGGAGATCTCGATCTTCTCGGGTTCCGTGATGGGAATCTCGATACAGCTTATCGGGAAACGGCAGTTCAGCGATATGAAGGGCGGGACGGAGAAGAGCCGTATAGATATAGGGAAGGCGACACTTAAAACGGACGAGAGATGAAAAGGATGAGAAAGATTGACAAGATCATCGTTCATTGCAGCGCGACGCCCGAAGGGCGGGCTGTAAGCGTGGATGATATCCGCCGGTGGCACCGAGAGCGTGGCTTCCGGACCATAGGCTACCACTATGTGGTCTATCTTGACGGGAGCATACATTGCGGACGCCCGGTGGAGGAGATCGGGGCTCACTGCCTCGGACAAAACGGCAGTTCGATAGGGATCTGCTATGTGGGAGGGTTGGATGCAAAATCTTTACTTCCGAAGGATACCCGGACTGCGGAGCAGCGGCAATCCCTCCGCAGGCTTGTGGATAGGCTCAGGAAATGCTTTCCGGGAGCGACTGTTCACGGGCACAGGGAATTTGCGGCCAAGGCCTGCCCCTGCTTCGATATCAAGGATCTTTAGGCCAATACGGCATAGCCACGGCGGCAACGGCTTCGGGAGTAGGGATCTTTAAGCCAATGCGGCATAGCCGCGGCGGCAACGGCTTCGTCAGGGAAAATGGGCTGTGATTGCTTCGCTCAAAGAAAGCAACGGCTTCGCAAGCATAAAACCTGTGAAGCCGTTTTTAATATTTGCTTTTCTATATTTCTTCTCCGTGGGTAGCCTTGGTTATTTTCTTCTCCGAATGTAGCCTTGGTTATTTTCCGTCGGAGGCAGTTCCTTCCGGACTCCCTACTACTGGGATCACGAATTCTTCGGCTATAAGATCACTGACGATATCATCGGCGATAGGGTGGGCGTTATCATTCGGATGACGTGCCATTGAGACAGCCATATCGACGAAAATCGATAGTTTCTCGCGTGAGAAATTCTGCGTGAGACGTTCGCGGAGTCTCTCTTTGACAGCCGGGGAATAATCCTTGCGCTGGATGTCGCGCATATCGTTCTCGTCATTGTCGAATATCTCGGGAAACTTGCGCACGAGTTCGGTCACTGCGTCAAGAGTGGAGCGTTTATCCGACTTGCCATCGATCATTGCGATGACAATTTCCTTAGCGCTCTCCTTATCCTTAGCCTCGATAGCTTTCTGAAGTTTTGATTTCATAGTCTGTAATGGAATAGTATTCTATTCTATTTAACACGGAGGGGAAGGGATTGGTTTAACGAGCCTCAGTTACTCAACAGTCATCTCTCCTACGATGGGAGTGGTTAAGTAATTCTTTATTTCCTCTGAGGAGAGTCCGGATCCGAGGAGATACATCAACTTGGTTATTGCCGCTTCGGCCGTGATGTCATAACCCGAGATCACGCCTGCTTTGGCAAGCATATCGCCGGTGTAGTAGCGTTTCTGTTCGTCACCGCCGTTAAGACACTGCGTGACGTTGAATATGATCAGCCCTTTTGAAACGGCATCGGTAAGGGCATCCAGGAACCATTTTTCCGTAGGAGCATTACCGGCACCGAATGTGCGGAGCACGACTGCCTTGATGCCCGGAGTTGCGAGCTGAGCCTTAACCACATCTTCCGTGATACCCGGATAGAGCCAGAGAACGAGCAGCTGGGGATCCATCGCATAGAAAGGCTCAAGGGGGAGCTGCGTATCGTGACGCATCAGATAAGGCTTTGCATAATTGATATGCAAGTCTATTGTTCCGAGTGCGGGATAGTTAAAGCTCTTGAAGGCATCGAAGCCGGTAGATGTGAATTTAGTGGCACGGCATCCACGGATTATATAATCCTGGAATGAGATAACCACTTCCTGAATCATCGGATCTCCGTTCTCATCCTTTGCGGCGGCCACCTCAACGGCCGATATGAGGTTTTCTGTGCCATCCTCACGGATATCTCCGATAGGGAGCTGCGAGCCTGTGATGACGACCGGCTTACGCAGATTGCGCAGCATGAATGAAAGAGCAGATGCGGTGTAGGCCATAGTATCGGTGCCGTGAAGGACTACAAAGCCATCGAAGTTATCATAGTTGTCGGCAATATCTTTTACAATCTGCCCCCAGTACTGAGGATTCATATTGGATGAGTCTATGGGTTGGGGGAACTGAACGCTCTCGATGTCGTAGCCCAGTTTGCCGATCTTAGGCACATTATCCATCAGGTGTGAGAAGTCAAAAGGCTGGAGTCCGTTGGGAGTTTCCACCATGCCGATTGTTCCTCCGGTATATATGATTCTGATTTTCGGTTTGTTTTGTGTTTCCATGTTTTTCATAAATTATGGATGTGACCGCTACGGTCACATCCGGTT
>JAIDPP010000235.1 GCA_029062725.1 Muribaculaceae bacterium
GAGCGAAACCCTCTTCATCTGTAGGCGCTGATGTCACAAATGTGATGTTCATACCCTGAAGCTTCGGTACGTTATCTATGTTGATCTCTGGGAAGATGATCTGCTCGGTGATACCGAGTGTGTAGTTACCACGTCCGTCGAGCTTGGAATTGATACCCTTGAAGTCGCGGATACGGGGGAGAGCCACCTTCACGAGGCGCTCAAGAAACTCATACATCTTCTCACGACGAAGTGTCACCATTGCGCCGATAGGCATCTTCTTACGGAGCTTGAAGGCTGCGATATCCTTCTTGGAAAGAGTCGGTACAGCTTTCTGGCCAGTGATGGCGGTAAGCTCGTTGATCGCAGTCTCGATAAGTTTCTTATCCTGAGTGGCGCCGCCGAGACCCTGGTTGATGACAATCTTCTCCAGGCGGGGAACCTCCATAACGGTGTCGTATTTGAACTCCTCTTTGAGCTCAGGAACGATCTTTTCCTTATACTGTTTGCTAAGAGTTGTCTCCATTATTTAATCTCCTCTCCTGATTTTTTGGAATAACGCACCGATTTGCCGGCCTCGTTCTTACGACGGCCGATGCGGGTCGGCTTTCCGGTCTTCGGATCTAATACATTCAGATTTGAAATATGCACGGGAGCCTCGATCTTAACGAGTCCGCCCTGCGGATATTTGGCGTTCGGTTTTGTGCTCTTGGTGACGATGTTCACGCCCTCTACGATAGCACGGCGCTTCACCACCTGCACCTCGAGCACACGTCCTGTCTTGCCCTTGTCGTCGCCGGCATTGACATAGACTGTGTCACCTTTCTTTATATGCAATTTTGCCATTTTTTCTGTTGTTTAAGACGGTTAAAGTACTTCAGGAGCCAATGAAACAATTTTCATGTTGGTGTTACGAAGCTCACGAGCCACGGGGCCGAAGATACGGGTGCCGCGGAGCTCGCCTGCATTGTTGAGAAGGACGCATGCGTTGTCATCGAAACGGATGTAGCTGCCGTCGGGACGACGGATCTCCTTCTTGGTGCGCACTACAACCGCCTTGGAAACGGTGCCTTTCTTTACATCAGACGAAGGGATGGTGCTCTTTACAGACACTACGATGATGTCGCCTACACTCGCATATCTGCGGCCTGTGCCGCCAAGCACGTGGATACAGAGGGCTTCTTTGGCGCCGCTGTTGTCCGCTACTGTCAAACGTGATTCTGTCTGGATCATGATTACTTAACTTTTTCAATGATTTCTACCAGTCTCCATCTCTTAGTCTTGCTCAACGGACGTGTCTCCATCAGACGGACTGTGTCGCCTACAGAGCATTCGTTGTTTTCATCGTGAGCATGATACTTCTTTGTCTTGTT
>JAIDPP010000236.1 GCA_029062725.1 Muribaculaceae bacterium
ATCCCAAGGCCAACGGCTACCGCGCCCTCCACCTCACGGCGATGGGTCCCGACGGGAAATGGATAGAGGTCCAGATCCGCAGCCGCAAGATGGATGAGATCGCCGAACTCGGGTATGCCGCACATTGGAAATACAAGAGCGGGGTAAAGGATAAGGAGGATGACTCCCAGCTCGACAAATGGATGGATACCGTGAAGGATATTCTGGCAAACCCCGAGCCGAACGCCATTGACTTCCTCGACACCATAAAGCTCAATCTCTTCGCCTCGGAGATATATGTGTTCACTCCCAAGGGAGACCTTATCCGTCTGCCATCAGGGGCGACGGTGCTTGACATGGCCTACGCTATCCATACGCATCTTGGTAATCACTGCGTAGCCGGAAAGATCGCCCACCGCCTCGTCCCCCCTTCCTACCGGCTCGGTTCGGGCGATCAGGTGGAGATAATCACCTCCGCCTCGCAGACCCCGCAGGAGAGCTGGCTTGAACATTGCCGGACGGCCAAGTCGCAGAACCGCGTGCGCGCGTGGCTCCGAAGGGAGAAGCGGGAAGTCAAAGGGAGGGATGCAGGAAAGGAGGGCCTCGGGAAAAGAAGGAGGAAACGACCCGGAATCTTCCGTCTGACAGGAAAGGACCGCCACGGAATCCTTCAGGACATCTGCTCGCTGATCTCGGGAAGAATGGGAATGAACATACGCGAACTCAATATCTCGACTACCGGAGGAGTGTTCGAGTGTCAGCTCGGGGTGATGCTCGACGGAGCGCGCCATGAGGAGATCATTCTTGCCGGCCTTAGGGAGATAGAAGGGATAACAGAAGTGAATAGAAAAGGATGAAGAAGAACAAGCAACTGATAACAAGGCAAAGCCTGATACGCACCGCCCTGATGATAGGCGCCGTGGTGCTGATCCTGTTCGTGCTTCCGCGTGCCGACCGGAAGAGTTTCAATTACACGCTCAACGCCCCATGGGAATACCCGCTGCTGACAGCCGACATAGAATTTCCTATCTATCGCGATTCGGTAACGACCCGGAAGCTTCAGGACAGTATCGAGCGTAACTTCATACCGTTCGTCAACCTCGGTGGGGAGATTCCGGAGCAGAGTGTGGCCCGCTTCATCAAGTCGGTCGAAGGGAAAATCCCTTTCGTCGAGATGGAGACGATAGTAAAGGAGCTGCAGACGGTCTATCGGCGCGGTATCGTTGACGCCGAAACCTACCGCCGTCTCCGCGCGCTGCCCGTTCCCAAACTGCGCCTCTTCACTTCCAACGAAGGAACCAATACTGCCGAGACAATCCAGGCCTCGGATATGCTTTCTCCATCCAAGGCCTATGAATATATCGATTCAATGTATAACCGGGCCAACGATCAGCAGACCGACCGGCCGCTCGAGGGGGAGGTTGCGAAGGCCCTCAATATTTGTCTTACACCCAATTATATCTCCGATGAGGAGGCCGACAGGAAATTCATGGACGAGGAACTGCTGATCGTGAAGGGGGCTTGCGGAATGATGAAGCCGGGCCAGAGGATCGTCGATCGGGGCGAGATCGTAACCCAGCAGGTATATTCAAATCTCAACAGCTATTTCGAGGAGCTTTCCAAACACAGCACCGAGACCAAGGAGACCGAGGGTTATCATTTCCTCGGCCACGCGCTATACGTGACCCTATGCTTCGGCATGCTCTATTTCTTCCTTGCCACCTACCGCCGCGAATTCTATGACGACGCGAAAAAAATGGTGTTCCTGATGACCTACATCACGCTCTTCTCCGTCTTCGCAATCCTGATGGCGGCCTTTTCAGTCAATGGAATCTATCTTGTGCCATTCGCCGCCGTTCCGGTCATCATCCTCGTCTTCCTTGATTCGCGCACGGCAATCTTCTCGCTTCTCATAACCGTGATGATATGCGCTTTGGTGGCCATACGCCCCTTGAGCTTCATCTTCCTCGAACTGATGGCCGGGTTTGTGGCGGCCTTCAGTCTCGACCAGCTTAGCCAGCGTTCGCAACTGTTGCGCACGGCTCTCTACACCTTGATCACATACGTTTTCGGCTTCACAGTTATGGAGCTGATCTATCACGGAGATGTCGATCTGATACAATGGCGGTTGTTGGGAATCTTCGCCATAAACGCGGTGATTCTCTCCTTCGCCTATATCCTGGTGCTGATAGTGGAGCGTCTTTTCGGATTCACTTCCACGGTGACTCTTGTGGAGCTTTCCGACATCAACAACAAGATTCTCCGTAAACTTGCCGAGGATGCACCCGGCACGTTCCAGCACTCAATGCAGGTTTCGACCTTAGCGGCCGAGGCAGCCCGCGCGATCGGAGCCAACACGCAGCTCGTGCGTACGGGCGCCCTCTACCACGATATAGGGAAGATGGAGAGTCCCATATTCTTTACCGAGAACCAGCACGGTGTAAACCCACACGAAGGACTTAACCCTGAGACCAGCGCGCAGAAGATCATCTCCCACGTGACCGGAGGTCTCGCCCTTGCGGCCAAATGGAAGCTGCCGCGTGTCATACGCGATTTCATAGCCGAACATCACGGCAAGAGCGTGACGCGCTATTTCTATAATACGGCCTGCAACCAGAGTCCCGACGGTAAGGTGGATCGCGCCCGATTCGAGTATCCCGGGCCGAATCCGCAGTCAAAGGAGACGGCAATACTGATGATGGCCGATGCCGTCGAGGCCGCTTCCCGCAGCCTCAAGGACTATACGCCGGAGGCTATAAGCGCGCTTGTAGATAAGATCGTGGATGGGCAGGCGGCCGAGGGAATGTTCAAGGATGCCCCGATCAGCTACCGCGATGTGGAGACGGTGAAGGATACGTTCAAGAAGCGTCTCGCTACAATCTATCATTCCCGAATCGCCTATCCCGAACTGCATTGACCTTCGCGGGAATCAATAAAAAAAGACTTTCAAGCGTTATAACATATAAAAGGAAATTACTGATGGCACTATTTTTTATCATCTCGAGCTGCGTCTTATGGCTTTTGTCGTTGTGGCTTCTGCGCGTCAAGCAGATATCGGCTCCCTTCTCTTCGTTTATCGCGCTGGTGCTTCTCAGCCTCGCGGAGCGGAACGGCTGGCAGCTGCTTCCGATCAACACCACGATGCTCACCGGGTGGCTCTGCATGACGCTTGTGGTGATGTTTGCCTGCTATCTCCAGCCGGTGGCTGTCAGGGCTCAGACAAAAGGGTGGGGATATATGACAGGAGGCGCTTTGGCCGGACTTGCCGTCGGGCTTCTCGGTTCCTCCTTCCCGCTGAGCGTAAGCGTGCTTTACGGCATAATGATTCTTGGAGTGGTGGCCGGAATATTCTTCGGGTTCCTGCTCTATACCAATACTCCTGACGGACGTCCCGTGGCCCCGAGGTCGGGATTTTTCCTTAAATACCTCCTTGCGAAGGGATTTCCTACGGCCATAACGGTGATGATGGGAGGAGTGCCGCTCGTGCTGCTTTTGGCGATGTACCGCTGACGCCCCCGATCCTTCTCTCCAAGTAATTATAACCCGAATCAAGATGAGAATAACCCGAACACGAATATATACCCTCGCAGGCGCGTTGCTTCTTCCGCTTGCCGGACTCTTCCTCGCGTCGGCCGGAGCGCAGACCGCCGGAGCGCGCGCCCCGAAAAAGGACACGAAGAAATATAAGACTGAGAAGCCGGACCTCGCCGCTATCCAGCGCGCCGTGCTCGACCCCTCGAGCCCATACTATTATCCCAAGCTGATGACCAAATATGAGCGCAAGGATACCACGATGACTCCCGATGAATTCCGCCATTTCTATCTGGGATATATGTTCCAGGAGGATTTCGACCCTTACCGCACGTCGCCTTATGCAAATAAAACCGACCATCTGCGCACCAAGAAATCCCACACCAAGCAGGAGATGGATACGATCGAGAAGTATGCCAACTTAGCTCTGGAGGATAATCCCTTCGACCTGCGGCAGATGTCGTTTCTGGTGCATGTGCTCAAGGAGAAGAAAAAGGATATGAGGGCCAAGATATGGGAATACCGTCTTGAGAACCTCCTGGGTACGATTATGAGCACCGGTACCGGAAAGGATGTGGATAATCCCTGGTATGTGGTCTATCCGATGCATGAGTATGACGTAGCGCAGCTGTTGGGCTACGAGGCGGTGGATGTGGAATATCCGCGCGACGGGTTCGATTATCTCATCGTACAGCCCGATGAGAGCGATACTCGACGCCGCGACAAGTCGGCGAAGGGGTTCTATTACAATGTGGTGATTCCGCAGGAGCAGTATGAGCTCAAGCATGGCGGCGACGAGGAGGTTACATCCGGCGCTCCCGAGGAGATCGATGACGGCGAAGACTACGATGAGATACCGGCCGAATGATATCTTGCGCAAACAGAATTCCGGGTGATATCTTGCGTAAACAGAATTATAGACACACGAAAATGAAAGTTAATATGGAAGAAGAGAAAGTTGGTGCGGGGAAATACGTAGAGTATTCCTACCGCCTTTATGATGACGCTGACGGCTCCCTGTTGTTCGAGACAGAGGAAGGTCGTCCTGATTTCATGGTTTATGGAGTCTCACATGAGATCGTTCCGGGTCTGGTGGAGGTGATGCGCGGTCTGAAGGCCGGCGACAAGTTCGAGATCACCCTTCCTCCTGCGGCTGCTTTCGGCGACGCGAGTCCCGAATACCTTATGGAACTCGACAAGGAGATATTCATGCGCGACGGCAAGCTGGCCGATGAGGTGACAGTAGGCGCTTCGTTGCCGATGATGACGGCAGAGGGATTCCGCGTGCTCGGACGCGTGCTTGAAGTCGGCGACAAGATAAAGATGGATTTCAATCATCCCTTCGCAGGAAAGACAGTAAGATATGAAGGCGAGGTTGAGCTTGTCCGCGACGCCACCGCCGACGAGCTTAAGCCGACAGGATGTGGGTGCGGAGGATGCGGTGGCGGTGACTGTGGCGAGGGCTGCGGATCCGATTGCGGCTCCAACTGCGAAGGTTGCCACTAAGACCCCGCTATCCGGACAAAAACAAGACGGTGTGTCAAAATTCTAAATTTTGACACACCGTTTTTGCGCCAGGTAAATTACGCATCATTTCTTTTTCTTCTTTCCCTTGGCTGTCGAGTTGGATTTCTTTGCGCCGGAGGATTTGGAAGCAGACTTTGACGATGATTTCGGGGAAGCCTTCGTTGTCTCCTTGGAAGAGGAGGCCGATTTCTTAGGAATCTTCAGTTTCTGGTCAGGCTTGATCATGTCGGAAGTGGCGTTGTTAGCTTTCTTGAGCTCCTCTGTAGTGACGCCATACTTCTTGGCGATACGATCGTAAGACTCACCGCTGACCACTGTATGTTCCCTTGCGGCAGCGGCTTCTGAGGCGCCCTTGCGACCGCGTTTTTTACCCGTTTCCTTATCTTTGTCGGCACCTTTCCTGGCCGTTGTCTGTGCGGTAGCGGTGTTGGCCTTGTTTTTCTTCTTTCCTCCGCTCTGAGCCGTATCCTCCGCCGCGGCTTTCTTGCGGTAGGAACTGTCGGCCTTCTTAGCCGGAACTGCGGCTGTCTCGGTCTTCTCGGTCTTTCGGGTGGCGTTCTCAGACTTTCTTGACGGTGCCTCGGCTACTGCGGTGCCGGCGTTTTTGGCCGAAGTGTCAGCGATACGTAGCACCTGCCCGATGCGTATGGCATTACGGCGGAGGTTATTCCAGCGCTTGAGATCCTCCGGACCGACGCCATATTTGGCGGCGATGGAGGAGAGCGATTCGCCCGGCTCTACCTTATGTGTCTTGACCTTGGGATCAGAGGGCCCGATGGTGCGGGAAGATGAATTGTCGGCGGTGAGGTTCCTGTCGCGGGTCTGCGAGGTCTCCTCCTTCTTCATGGTGGGAGCCTGCGACATCTCTTCATAGATTGAAGGCGCTTTCTCTGTCTCCTCCACGAAAGTCTCCTCCACGAGGGCTTCCCCAACGAGACGTCCCGGCTCTGCATCCATGCGGCGTGCATATTTCTCGGATTCGTAGGCAAGGATATCTTCCTCGCTCATTATATAGGCATGGACCTGCTGCGAGGGGAGGATGAGGTTATAATGCTTGGAGGGTGTGCCCGGGATAATGTCGGCGCGGAACTGAGGATTGAGCATCCTCAGCTCCTCGACAGGGATGTCGAGCACCTGCGAGATCTGGTTGAAATGTACGCGCTTGTCGATATGGAGCGTGTCTGTGACGAGCGGACGTTTGGGAATCACCGGACTGATGTTATGGTCCTTGTAATGGTTCATCACGTAGTTTGCCGCGATGAAGGCCGGCACATATCCGCGGGTTTCCTGCGGGAGATAGTTGTAGATGGCCCAGTAGTCGTGGGAAGATGGGTCTCCTCCGGCGCGGCGGAGAGCCTTGTTGACGGTGCCGGGGCCGCAGTTGTAGGCCGCGATGGCGAGGCTCCAGTCACCGTATGTCCGGTATAGATCGCCAAGGAATTTAGCCGCACAGCGCGACGATACGTATGGGTCGCGGCGTTCATCCACAAGGGAATTGACCTCCATATTGAGCCCCTTTGCCGAAGCGAGCATGAACTGCCAGAGGCCTGTGGCTCCCGATTTTGAGACTGCGTTTGGCTCCAGCGCCGATTCTATCACCGGGAGGTATTTGAGCTCGAGGGGCAGTCCGGCCTCCTCGAGCGCCTGCTCGAAGATAGGCATGTAGTAGTTGCTCAAGGCAAGGATAGAGGCCACCATCGGACGTCCTTTCTTGGTGTATCTCTCTATATGACTTTTCACCACCTGGTTGAAAGGCATTTCAATTACGGTCGGGAGTTCCGAAAGACGCTGACGATATACGGCATCGGAAGTCGCGATGTCTTCGCGTGTCATATATCGGTCGTCGGTGGCCATATAGTTCTGCATATACCAGCTTTCGAGCATCTTCCGGCTCTCGGCCTCGAAATTTGCTTCGGGGTATATGATGTTGGTGTCGGTGATTTTTTCGATATCGAGCACATTCTTTTTCTTTTCCGCCGCGCCCGGGAGAGCGGCGGAGAGAGCGAGGCAGATGGCTGTGCAGGATGTGAGGAAGGTAAGTCTGTTCATAGAGATCTATCGTTAGAAATTAAGGGCCCAGGTGAGTCCGAGAGAAGGTTTTGAGGAGGTTCGCTCGATCATCAGAGCCGGGGCAAGTTCGAGGGAGAGAGAGGGGGATATGTCGAAGTGTGCCATGGAGGCATCCACGTATGCGTCAAGGATACAGACCAGATAAAGCGCCACCAGACAGATGATGCAGAGGTCGCGGTTGCGTCTGAAATAATCCTTCTTGCTTTTGAAGGTCTGCGTAAGCCAGGATTTATCGAGGCTTGACTCGCTGGTAGTCGGCGGGAAGAAATCCATGTAGCTGTTGGTTGACGGGTCGGAGTCGGTCACGTCGCGGTAGGCCTGGACATAATCCTGATATTGGGTGTTGTTCCAGTTTGTGGCGTATGCGAGACCCATGAAACCTCCGACGACGATAGGGAGTTTCCAGTAACGCCGGTTGTAGATCTGTCCTAATCCGGGACAGAGAGCCGAAAGCCATACGGCTCTCTCGGGAGAGGGGTTGAAGGGAATCTTGCCGTCGAGACCGTAGGGGTAGTCGTCGGCCTCCACGATCGTCTGCACCGTATCGGCCGGCTCACGCAGGGCGAGTTCGAGGTCAAGATATTGCGTGGAATCCGTGGGAAGCGCCGCCGTTTCGGAATCGGTCAGTTCCTGTGCGCCCGCCTTCGGCGTGAAATAGTCGAAGGGGAAAAGCAGGAGGAGCGAGAGTGTGATGGCGAATAGTCTCATCGTTCGAGTTGTTCGAAGGTTTTCAGAATCTCGGCCAGCTGCTCCTCATTGTCGAACTTTATGGCGATGGTTCCCTTCCCGGCGGCGTTTTTCGAGATCCTTACCGGAGCGGACAGATATCGGGAAAGGTTTCCGGCCACTTCCTTATAGGGATTAGGTGCCGGTGCGACGGGCAGTTTCTCCTCCCCCTCGCCTTCGGCGATGCGGCGGCCGAGTTCCTCGACGGCGCGCACCGAAAGGCCTTCCTTGAGTATCTGCTGGTAAACCTTTATCTGGACCTTTGGGTCGTCAATCGAGAGGATCGCGCGGGCGTGACCCATATCGAGCTTGCGGTCGCGCAGACCGAGCTGTATTTCGGCCGGAAGTCGCAACAGACGCAGATGGTTGGCGATTGTAGCGCGTTTTTTTCCGAGGCGCTCCGATAGTCGTTCCTGAGTGAGATTATAGGTGTCGATCAGCTTCTTGAATCCGAGCGCAACCTCTATGGCGTTGAGGTCTTCCCGCTGGATATTCTCGATAAGGGCCATCTCTGTCATCTCCGAGTCGGAAACTGTGCGCACGTATGCGGGGACCTTGTCGAGGCCGGCTATCTTGGCGGCCCTCCATCGGCGTTCGCCCGCGATTATCTGGTAGTCGCCGTCGTCGGAGAGGCGCAGGGTGAGGGGCGTCACGATTCCAAGCTCACGGATGGAGACGGCGAGCTCGGCGATGCTCTCCTCGTCGAACATCCTCCGCGGCTGGTCCGGATTTGGCGAGATGCGGCTGATGTCGATATCGGATATAGCTGAAGAGCCGTCGGTGTTGATGTCACCGAGGGAGATAAGCGAGTCGAGACCTCTTCCGAGTGCGTTTCTTTTGGCCATATTCAGGAGATATTAATGCTTCTTTTTCTTTCGTCCGCGCGAATCAAGCTCCCTGGCGAGCTGCATGTAGGCTATAGAGCCGCGGCTGTCGGGGTCGTAGAGGATCACGGGCAGCCCGTGGCTCGGGGATTCGGAGAGTTTGATATTGCGTGGTATCACCGTGGAGAACACCATATCGCCGAAATGCCCCTTGAGGTCCTCGAAGATCTGGTTGGCGAGGCGGAGGCGGGCATCGTACATAGTCAGGAGGAATCCTTCGATCTCCAGCTGCGGCCTCAGGCGGCTCTTGATGATGCGTATCGTGTTTAGGAGCTGAGATATCCCCTCGAGGGCAAAATATTCCGCCTGCACCGGTATGAGCACCGAATCAGAGGCCGTAAGGGCGTTGACGGTAATGATCCCCAGCGACGGGGAGCAGTCGATAAGGATATAGTCGTAGTCATCCTTTATCGGCTCAAGAACGCGGTAGAGCACTTTCTCGCGGTCGGGGCGTGAGCGGAGTTCGACCTCTGCTCCCACTAAGTTCATATTGGAGCAGATAATATCGAGATTCTTGATGGCGGTGTTGAGCACGGCCTCGCGCGCCGGCAGCCCGTCAACAAGACATTCATATATCGTGGGGTCGTTCTCGTCGGGCTCCACGCCGATTCCGGATGTGGAGTTGGCCTGCGCGTCGGCATCCACGAGCAGCACCTTGCGGCCGCTCGACGCCAGACAAGCCCCGAGGTTGAAGGTTGTCGTGGTTTTCCCGACTCCCCCCTTCTGATTTGCTATCGCTATGGTTTTTCCCATTATTTCGGATGTAGGTTTTCCTGTTGCCTATATGTTGCAACGGGGAATTAATTTGCAAATTTAACAAAAAAACGGCGCATTACCATTGGAATTTGTATTAAACTAACTTAAAAACGGAATTTGAGCCTGATTTTCAACAATCTTATCTCTCGGGTCTCATTTATGGAGACAAAAGTGGGGAAGTAAAAACTTTTTTTGTTAAATTTGCGTATTAAAACTACAGGGACTTTTCCCAAAGGTTGGAGCCGGGCGTCTGAAATCTGCGGATGCGGAGGGCCGGCCCTTAAATTCATTGCCGTAATGAATACTGACGAAGCACTTGAAAAAGTAGGCGACGTCCTTCTGCCGAAAAGCGCCGCGGAATCGGCCAAGGCATTGGAGGAGGCCACCAATACAGAATATAAATACGGGTTTACCAGCGACATAGATACCGATATCGTGCCGCCTGGGCTTAACGAGGATGTGATACGGTTCATCTCCGAGAAAAAGGGTGAGCCGGAATGGCTGTTGCAGTTCCGCCTCGAGGCCTACCGCTACTGGCTTACGCTCACTCCGCCGCATTGGGCGCATCTTGACATACCGCCCATAGATTTTCAGGCGATAAGCTACTACGCCGCCCCTAAGAAAAAGGAGTTGAAGAAGAGCATGGATGAGGTTGACCCGGAATTGGTCAAGACCTTCAACAAACTTGGCATCTCTCTTGAAGAGCAGAAGCAGCTGGCGGGAGTGGCGGTCGATGCAGTGATGGATTCGGTCAGCGTCAAGACCACCCACCGCGAGAAACTTGCTGAATTGGGAGTGATCTTCTGTAGTTTTTCGGAAGCGGTAAAGGATTATCCCGATCTTGTGCGCAAATATCTGGGAAGTGTGGTCAGCTATCGCGACAACTACTATGCGGCCCTAAACTCGGCTGTGTTCTCCGACGGATCGTTTGTTTATATCCCGAAAGGAGTGAGGTGTCCTATGGAGCTCAGCACTTATTTCCGGATCAACGCCTCCGGTACCGGACAGTTCGAGCGTACGCTTATTGTGGCTGATGATGATGCCTATGTAAGCTATCTTGAGGGTTGTACGGCCCCGATGCGCGATGAAAACCAGCTTCACGCCGCAATTGTAGAGATTATCGTCGAGGAGCGAGGCGAAGTGAAATACAGTACTGTCCAGAACTGGTATGCCGGCGATAAGGAGGGAAAGGGGGGCATCTACAATTTCGTCACCAAACGCGGCCTCTGCCGGGGTCATCGTTCCAAAATATCATGGACGCAGGTCGAGACCGGCTCCGCCATTACCTGGAAATACCCGTCTTGCATCCTCAAGGGGGATGAGTCGGTAGGGGAGTTCTACTCCGTTGCCGTGACCAACAACCGCCAGCAGGCTGATACCGGTACCAAGATGATACATATCGGAAAGAACTCACGCTCCACCATAGTAAGCAAGGGAATCTCGGCCGGCCGGTCGCAGAACAGCTACCGCGGTCTGGTCCGCGTGGTCAAGGACGCCGAGGGATGCCGCAACTATACGCAATGCGACTCTCTGCTGATGGGCGACCTCTGCGGAGCGCATACCTTCCCGGTGATTGATGTGCGCAACAGCAGCTCGACCGTCGAACATGAGGCCACCACCTCGAAGATCAACGAGGAACAGCTTTTCTACTGCCGTCAGCGCGGAATCCCTACAGAGGAGGCAATCGCCCTCATTGTCGGAGGATACGCCCGCGAGGTGATGAACAAACTTCCGATGGAGTTTGCAGTAGAGGCGCAGAAGCTGCTCCAGATCTCGCTGGAAGGCTCCGTGGGATAGCGTTTCCGCATTAATCGGCACGCTTTTTGCAGGATGAGACCTCTGCGGGAATGGTCCCGATAAGATGGAGAAATAAGAATGAACGAAAGATTAGTCATAATAGACCGTGTTGACCCTCAGACATTTTATGGAGTCAACAACTGCAATATAAACCTTATACGCAATCTATTCCCCAAGCTACGTATGGCGGCGAGGGGGAATGTGATCAAGGTCATCGGCGAGTCAGGCGAGACGGCCGAGTTCGAGCGCAAGATAGGCGAGATTCAGGATCACGCCTCAAAATACAACAAGCTGACCGAGGATGCCATCATCGACATCGTTCGCGGCGAACCCCCGCGTGAGGTCAATGCCGAGGGTGTGATCATCTACGGGCAGAACGGTAAGCCGATAGCCCCGCGCAACGCCAATCAGGCGAGGATGGTGAAGAGCTTCAGCCTCAATGACCTCACTTTCGCACTCGGTCCGGCGGGTACCGGTAAGACCTATATAGCGATCGCCCTTGCCGTGAGCGCGCTGAAGAATAAGCAGTGCCGCCGCATCATCCTCTCCCGTCCTGCCGTTGAGGCCGGCGAGAAACTCGGCTTCCTTCCGGGTGATATGAAGGATAAGATCGATCCCTATCTCCAGCCTCTCTATGATGCTCTGGAGGATATGCTCCCTCCGCTCAAGCTCAAGGAGTATATGGAGGCCGGAACCATCCAGATAGCCCCGCTCGCGTTCATGCGCGGCCGCCCGCTCCACGACGCCATCATCATTCTCGACGAGGCCCAGCACACCACGCG
>JAIDPP010000237.1 GCA_029062725.1 Muribaculaceae bacterium
TCAGAAAAATAGGTCATTTCAAAACCTTGATTTTCGATTATTTTTTTGACTGCACTTATAATATTAAGGTAATAATTTTAAACCCAAAATAATTTTTTATTTACTATGGCACAGATAGATTTGTCCCAGTATGGCATCAAGGATGTCAAGGAGGTAATCTACAACCCCAGTTACGAAGAGCTTTATAAAGCTGAGACCGACCCCTCTCTCGAAGGCTTCGAAAAGGGAACAGTCACTGAACTCGGCGCTGTAAACGTAATGACCGGCGTTTATACCGGCCGTTCGCCCAAAGATAAATTCATCGTTCTCGATGACAACTCCAAGGATAAGGTATGGTGGACCACAGAGGAGTATCCCAACGACAACAAACCCGTGACCGAGGCTGCCTGGAAGGAGATCAAGGATATCGCCATCAACGAGCTTTCCGGCAAGAAACTCTATGTCGTTGACCGTTTCTGCGGCGCCAACAAAGACACCCGTATGGCTGTCCGCTTCATCATGGAAGTAGCTTGGCAGGCTCACTTCGTTACCAACATGTTCATCGCTCCCTCTGCCGAGGAGCTCGTTGACTTCAAGCCCGACTTCGTGGTTTACAACGCTTCCAAGGCTAAAGTTGAGAACTTCAAGGAGCTCGGCCTCAACTCCGAGACTGCCGTTGTGTTCAACACTACTTCCAAGGAGCAGGTGATCATCAACACCTGGTATGGCGGCGAGATGAAGAAGGGTATGTTCTCCATGATGAACTACTTCCTCCCCCAGAGCGGTATCGCTTCCATGCACTGTTCAGCCAATACTGACAAAGAGGGTAAGAACACCGCTATCTTCTTCGGCCTCTCCGGTACAGGTAAGACCACTCTTTCAACCGACCCCAAGCGTCTCCTTATCGGTGACGACGAGCACGGTTGGGACGACAACGGCGTCTTCAACTTCGAGGGCGGTTGCTACGCTAAGGTTATCAACCTCGACAAGGAGAGCGAACCCGATATTTACAAGGCTATCCGCCGCGACGCTCTTCTCGAGAACGTGACTGTCGCTGAAGACGGCAAGATCGACTTCGCCGACAAGAGCGTAACTGAGAACACCCGCGTTTCCTACCCCATCAACCATATCGAGAGCATTGTCGCTCCTGTTTCCGCAGGTCCGGCCGCAAAGAATGTGATCTTCCTTTCTGCCGACGCTTTCGGTGTGCTTCCTCCCGTATCTATCCTGACTCCGGGTCAGACTCAGTATTATTTCCTCTCCGGCTTCACTTCCAACCTCGCCGGCACAGAGCGCGGTATCACCGAGCCTACTCCCACATTCTCCGCTTGCTTCGGCCAGGCGTTCCTCGAACTCCACCCCACAAAGTATGCTGAGGAGCTCGTGAAGAAGATGCAGGCTAACGACGCTAAGGCTTATCTCGTGAACACAGGCTGGAACGGTACTGGAAAGCGTATCTCTATCCGCGACACTCGCGGCATCATCGACGCTATCCTCGACGGAAGCATCCTCAAGGCTCCCACAAAGCAGATTCCTATCTTCGACTTCACTGTGCCCACTGAACTCCCCGGCGTAGATCCCAAGATCCTTGATCCCCGAGATACTTACGCTAACCCCGAGGAGTGGAATGAGAAAGCCACCAAGCTCGCCCAGATGTTTATTAAGAACTTCAAGAAGTTCGAGTTCAACCCCGCTGGAAAGGCTCTCGTCGCTGACGGTCCGAAGATCTAAGCTCAACGTTAGAATCAAAATATTTTTATGCGCTTAGCATAATATCGGCGGTCGCCTCTGGGCGACCGCTTTTTTATCTTAAACCCGTTAAATAAAAGCAGAACTTTTTTCTATATCGACTGTTCTAATTATAGAAGGGTGCTA
>JAIDPP010000238.1 GCA_029062725.1 Muribaculaceae bacterium
GGCATATATATAGCTATCGAGGAAAGGTACTGCCAGAGTCCAGCGCATTGTTCCTTTGGAGATCATAGGGAGAATCTGGTTCTTATATATCTTCTCCAGAATCAGGGGCACGCATATCACGAGATTCGGTCTGACCTCCGCCAGTGCCTTTATCAACACGCGAGGCGACGGAGTCTTTCCGAGAAGCGTGATATGGGAACCTGCCGCCAATGGAGTCAGCATATCGAAGGCGCACCCGTAGGCGTGGGCCAGCGGAAGGAAGGCCAATGCACGCGAACTGCGGAAATGCAGCACCGTGTCGAGTCCGAAGCAGACGTTTCCTGCAAGATTCTCTCCTGTCAGCATCACGCCCTTTGAGAAACCGGTAGTACCGGAGGTATAGTTTATCTCGACCACCTCACTGTTGTCCCGGTCAATATATTTTACATCATACGACGAATATTTGTTCGGATAGCGGCGGCGGAAACGGCGTCGCAGAAGCCGGAGGTTATTGCGGAAATCGGAACCCTCCTTCTCATGTAGCACCTTGCTTTCGATTCCTATCGTCATCACACCCTTTACATTCAGAAGTTTCTCCGGGTCGATATGCTCGAAAATATGCTCGTCGATAAAGAGAATTTCCGCCTCGGAATGATTCACGATATGGGTCACATCCACCGGATTGAACTCCTGAAGGATCGGGACAATCACCGCACCGTACGTTACCGTAGCCATATATATCAGCACCCAGCTTGTCGAATCCTTGCCGCATATCGCTACTTTCGAGCCAGGCTTGACGCCGTTAGATTCGAAAAACATGTGGATCTCGGCGATCGTGGCCGCCACGCGACCGTATGTCAGGGTTCTCCCGCTGACATAGTCGGTAAGGGCGGGGAGATCCCAGTTCTCGATGAAGCTCTTCTCATAGAGCTTGATGAAATTCTTTATCTTTATCATATATATAGTTTCAGCGGATTATCTGTGGCGCTCCGGACTCAGTCCTGAAGCGCAATCTCATATATCTCACGGCAGTCGTCCATCGAAAGGGGCACATAGCAGCCAAGAGTATCGCCCATGTTCCGATGCAAGCTCTTTACCATCTTGTCGATATCAGGCTCGCAACCGCACAGTTCGCGCAGATTTGTGGTCATGCCGAGATCATGGTAGAAATGTTTCAGCTCCGATATCCCCTCTTCGATTATCTCGTCGGTGCTCTTGCCGGCCGGATCGACCGACATAACGTTGATGGCAAACCTCCAGAGTTTGTCGGGGTTTCGGCGTGCGCAGAACTTCATCCATGCCGGAATCATCACTGCCAGACCCGCTCCGTGAGCCACATCATAGAAAGCCGAGATCTCATGCTCCAGACGATGCGAGGCCCAATCCTCCTCCTTGCCGACTCCGCAAAGCCCGTTGTGAGCAAGTGTGCCGGCCCACATAACGTCGGCCCGGGCCGCGTAATTATCCGGATTGAGGCGCAGGGAGAGCGCCTGATCCTCTATATCGCGCAGAATGGCCTCCGAATAGGCATCGACAAGCTGCGTATCGGGAGTGTTGGAGAAATACCTCTCGAAAATATGGGCCATCATGTCAACTATCCCGTTGGCGGTCTGATTCCAGGGTAGTGTCATGGTGAGTTCGGGGTTCATTATAGCGAATTTCGGACGAAGTATCATCGGATAGCGCACTGAAATCTTTTGCTTGGTCTTCTCGTTAGTGATAACCGAATTTCCGCTGCCCTCCGAGCCGGCCGCCGGGATAGTTAGAACCACGCCTACAGGGAGCGCACCCGAGGGAGTAGCCTTTCCGCTGTAGAAATCCCAGAAGTCGCCACCATATCCTACACCCAAAGCTATCGCCTTGGCCGCATCTATCGGAGAACCTCCTCCTACCGCAAGAATGAAATCCACACCCTCACCGCGAGCCTTCTCTATGCCGGCGTAAACACTGTCGGAAGTGGGATTGGGCCTGATGCCTCCGAACTTCACATATTCCAATCCCTCCTTCTCGATGGAATCGGTTATCTCATTCATCAGACCATCTCGCTCCACGCGATCAGATCCATATACTATCATTATCTTTTTGGCGCCATAACGCTTTAGAGCGGCGCCCGTTTCTTTCTGGGTTCCCTTGCCGAAAATAAACTCCGTAGGGGAATAGTAGGTGAAATTTTCCATGGAAATATTTTATATTTCAGATTTTCCGTCTTTTCCTGTAACAGTAAGACACATCTTTTCTTAATTGAAGTTGTTAGATCCAGCTTCGTAATATAATGAAAACAAACCGCCGTGCATTGTGGTTTGCACGACGGTCATATTTTACATCGCCTGAAGGGGATCCACAAGGGATCCGCGGCTCAATCGATATTTCCGGCAATCGCTCCGGCAATCTCTTCCATTTTCTTAGGATCCGGATTGTCGATCTTGCATTTGAAATCCATATCACCCTCCTTCTGAAGAGGAACGAGGTGAATATGCGCATGAGGCACCTCAAGACCGAGCACTGTCACTCCGACCTTACGGCAGGGCAATGCCTTCTTTATCCCTTTGGCCACCTTCTTTGCGAATACCATCATCTCGGCCAAATCCTCATCCGAGAGGTCGAAGATATAATCCTCCTCCTTCTTGGGAACTACAAGAGTATGGCCCCAATTGACGGGGTTGATGTCGAGAAATGCGAAGAACTTGTCGTTTTCCGCTATCTTATAGCAAGGAATCTCGCCTGCGATAATACGTGAGAATATGGTCATTTCAGATTATATTTCGATTTTGACGATTTCAAAATTCATTACTCCCGCCGGAGCGGTCACCTTTACGGTCTCTCCGACCTTATGGCCGAGCAGAGCCTGCGCTATGGGAGTGTTGGATGCGATCTTACGTTCACGGAGATTGGCCTCGTTTTCGGTGACGATGGTATAAGCCATTGTCGCGCCGTTGGCGACGTTCTTGATGGTTACCGTGTTAAGAAGCTGTACCTCCTCGGTATTGAGTTTGCTGTCATCGATAATTCGGGCAGTGGCGACGAGCTCCTTGAGTTTTGCTATTTTCATTTCGAGCATTCCCTGAGCCTCTTTAGCCGCATCATATTCGGCGTTTTCCGAAAGATCGCCTTTATCGCGGGCCTCCGCGATAGCCTGCTTGATAGCCGGACGCTGCGCCTCGAGAGCCGCCAGTTCCTCCATCTTCTTGTCGTAGCCTTCCTGTGTCAGATATGTTGCCATAATTATTTTAATTTTTTGATGGCGCGCCTTATTTGACGCGCGGTTTTCACTATATCAGTTTTAAAGATAAGTTATTTCATTTCCGGATTACCCTCCTCTCCGGAAGTTCCTCCTTCCGAAAAGAGTATAAAAATAAAGGAGTCTTTTTTCGAATATCGGCATTCCTGGTTGAACCCCGGCAAAAAAAGATCCTTTTTGACATTGCGTCTGTTTTCTTCGGCAAAGTTACGCTTTTTATTCCGTTATAA
>JAIDPP010000239.1 GCA_029062725.1 Muribaculaceae bacterium
CCCATATTTCCGCAAAATTTTCATATTTTTAATTAAATTTAAATGAAAAATAATACGAAATATGGGTATTACCCGATTCAGAGACCTCTTCCATTTGACGATTTACCTACGGAAGATGAAGTATGTCTAGTTCCATCTACAGTAACGAAATCAAGACGAGTGACCTCAAAGAACTCTATTGAATCAATCCTTGAACATAGGGATGATACGTTACTATTCATGACAATGGCGGTAACTATGACTTCCATGAACGAGATGCCTATAGTTCATGCATATAACGGCCCAATCCCCACCGATATCAGGGGAATCAACAGAGCCGTACCTCAACGATTATTTCATATCGCACCACACTTCTATTTTGAGGACTCTCGAATCCTTCAATACTGGAATAAGCCATTTGAAACTGAAAAAAAATTATCCAACTTCAAAGTTTCCCTCGGTATTGATTTCTCTATGACAAACGAGATGACTCGCCCTCAAAAGATGCATGCTTCTTTCCTTAATAAGTTATGGGTAGCATGGCTCCAATCTAGAGGACACAAGGTTATTCCCAATGTATCTTTCCCAGATGAATGGCAGGAGGATTATTGGATAGAGGGATGGCCGCGACACTCGGTCATCGCCATCAGCAGTGTCGGAGTGCTCACACATGGCAACCCTAAGGAATGGCTCAAAGCAGTAGAGAGGATTCGCAAAGTGCTCCAGCCAATCTACATACTTCGCTATGGACCAAAAATTCCAGATGAGAATAACGAGAATTGCATTTATTTTGATAACGATAACAGTAGGTCTGCAAATGGGTGGTAATAATACATATAAGGCAGAACTTGGAGGTGTTCCAGGATACATTAGGACTCATAACGAGTTACCGAATCGAATTGAGGGTCACAAGATTCTTCTTCAAAAAGAAAGTGAAAGGAGAGTCAAGATCCCAATGAACTCAAATTCTGAATCCCCAATATATCTTGGGGCGCATCGGAAAGATGATGGCACTATTGAAATCACTACATTCGGAATTTATGAGAAGCATAAATGTGTTGGTCAGGTTGATCTCAAATTTGACGATAAGGGGAACTATATACCTTATGCTAATAATGGCGAGAAATCATCACATTACCATAAATTTACCGAAAACCCATCTAATGGAATAGTCAGTCGTAGGAGTGGTCAAAAGAATAATCATCATTCTATTGATTCAAACTATGATTCACTTATTCAAAAAATTGTTGAATATAATAAAGCGAAACACCGATGAATAAACTTCCACAAAACATGGCTAAACGCAACCATGATGTTGTCATCCCCAATTTTTTTGGAGTGGGCAAAGACCTCGAAATGTGGCAACTTGGTTGGCAACCAGAAAACAGACGTGAGACAAAATCATCTGTCTCGAAGAAAATCTTCCATACCTATATTGAAGAGGGCGGATTCAATATGATTTTCTATTATGTCAGTGATGGCAATTTCTACGGCATTCATGCTGAAAATTGTCCTATCCCAGTTTTTCGCTTCAAAAAAGAGGATGGCAACTATATTTATGATCAACTCGGAGACAGGGATACTCATGATTATTATGAGGAAGATATCTTATATATGATCCCATGTGATGAAAGCGTATGGGATACCGTAAAGATTGACGGAAAATCCCTTGAAGAAGTGCTTCAAGACTCATACATAGTCAACATCAGCTAAGGTGTAATTGGCAAAAATCCTCCGGAATATTCCTCCTCTACATGAAATAGGAATATTCCGGAAGATTTTTGTATTGGTATAATTTTAGCCAAACAAATGACCAATAATTGGGGTTATTATCGACTATGGCCAAACAAACCACGCTATCTGAGGCTATAAAACACCAATGGCCAAACAAAATAATTTTTGTTTGACCATTGATTAGCAGTTAATTATACAAAATAATCGCTTTAGTACTCTTCTTCGTTGAAGAAGAAGTCATCTTTGGAGGGATAATCCGGCCATATATCCTCGATACTCTCGTAGATTTCACCTTCATCCTCGATTTCATGAAGATTCTCTATAACCTCAAGCGGCGCCCCGCTACGCATCGCGAAATCTATAAGTTCTTCCTTGGTTGCGGGCCAGGGTGCGTCCTCAAGCTTCGACGCAAGTTCAAGTGTCCAATACATATTGTCTTTGTTTTATTTGTTTTCTATAATCGATCCCCTCGCGGCTGCGTGAGGAATTATTTTTCTATCATGGGCGCATGACTGCATGTAAGCCTCCGTTCTCCCTACTTTCCCTGCTGCCAGACCACCTCATTTACGCCGCGCATGAAATTGATGTAACGGGCCGCGATGAAAAGATAGTCCGACAGACGGTTGACATAGGCTGTCACATTCGGATCCACATACTCTTCCTCGGAAAGATCCACTATCCTGCGTTCGGCACGACGACATGTCACCCTCGCCACATGGATCTTCGAAGCAAGCTCGCTGCCGCCGGGAAGGATGAAAGCATTGATCTTGGGGGTCTGCTCATCGAGAGCGTCAATCCAACCCTCAAGCTGACTCATCTTCTCCGGAGTCAGACTCGCGCAGCCGGTCTGTTCTCCGACAGTCGGACGCGTGGCAAGATAAGCCCCTATATTGAAAAGTTCATTCTGAACGATCTGAATCTGTCCTTTCAGCTCCTGATCGCAACGGATATCCGAAGCGATTGTCCCTAAATAAGAGGAAAGTTCATCGATCGTGCCGTAAGCCTCCAGACGCGCACAGTTCTTTTTCGTGCGGATGCCTCCGACCAGAGAAGTGGTTCCGTCATCACCGGTCCGTGTGTATAGATTACTTTTCATTTATCGTGTCTATTGTGTCGTTAATTTCGGGTAAGCAGTCATTTCTTAAAATTGTAACGCTTCTCTGCTCATATTGTTGCATCATATTCCTCCATTACGGATTTTTTTACTACATTTGTAATTATTTCGCTCCCCTCACGCGGCTTCTCTAAGGGAGCCGGCGGGGAAACGACTTTCAACTATTGTGCAAATGCCTGACAACAACAAATATATTGTGAGCGCCAGGAAATACCGTCCTGCCACGTTCCGTTCCGTAGTCGGACAGTCGAACCTTACCGCCACTCTGAAAAACGCCATTTCCTCCGGACGCCTCGCCCAGGCCTACCTCTTCTGCGGCCCACGCGGCGTCGGGAAGACCTCCTGCGCCCGTATTTTCGCCAAAACCATCAACTGCCTCAATCCCACACCCGACGGGGAAGCCTGTGGTGTCTGCGAATCGTGCCTCGCTATCGATCGTGGAAATTCATATAATCTTCTGGAACTCGATGCAGCATCAAACAACAGCGTCGATGATATCCGCTCCCTCACCGAGCAGGTAAGTATCCCGCCGCAGGTTGGCAAATACCGCGTCTTCATAATCGATGAGGTCCACATGCTTTCGCAGCAGGCCTTCAACGCATTCCTCAAGACCCTTGAAG
>JAIDPP010000024.1 GCA_029062725.1 Muribaculaceae bacterium
GGCTGCTATTGTTACATCTGTACACAAGGCTTTCTCAGGGCCTCCAATTCGACGTGGCATAGTTGGCTCACGTTTTTGTAATAATAATATGGATACAGAAAAGAATATAGATGATTTCTTCATACCTGACAATGAGGTGAAGCTTCCGGAGGAACTTGACTATAACCGGGCGGTTGAGTATATCCGTTCGGCTGAGGCATTCTCTCGCTCCACTTACCAGAGTGTCTATATAATTGACTATTTCAAGCGGAACTTTCTGTATGTGTCGCCTAATCCTATGTTCCTATGCGGACTGTCGCCGGAGCAGATGATGGAGTTAGGCTACCGCTTCTATCTCGAATATGTGCCGCAAGATGAGCAGTCGCTTCTGCTTGACCTTAACCGGGCCGGATTCGCGTTTCAAAGCACCATCCCGGTTGATGAGCGTAAGGACTGGTATATCCAGTATGAATTCCATATCATAAACAACGGTCATCCAATCCTCATAAACCATAAGCTCACACCGATTGTCCTGACGTCAGATGGGCGAATATGGCTCGCTCTTTGTGTGGTGTCAGCCTCCAACCATACCACTCCCGGGTATATCCAGATGCACCGTGTCGGGTCTCCCGACTTCTTTGAATACAACAGGATGACCCGCAGATGGGACAAGCGGAATATGCCGACCCTCACCGATGGAGAGAAGGCAGTGATGACCCTTTCAATCCAGGGTTATACCATGACGGAGATAGGCGATAAAATGTGCCTCTCCCCGGAAACCATCAAGAAATACCGTAAGCAGATCTTTGAGAAACTTGGGGTGCGCAATATCTCGGAGGCTATTATTGCTGCCACGAATAGTAAACTACTCTAAGTCTGAGACTACTGAATTATCAATTCTAAATAAAATCTTTCTTCTAATTTCGTTATTGTAACATGAATAAATTCAATAAATACAAAACTTTGGTAGATCTGACACCATTAAGCGACTTTTGCCGACAATATGGTCGCTTATGCCGATATGCCAAAGGAGAGGTGTTTGTTCAAGAAGGAAGTATAGGAAAATATTTTGGATTCGTAGAGACCGGATATTTCAAATACACAACAATCACTACAAAAGGCAATGAGGCCGTAGTAGGTTTTGCATTTGAGGGAGAGTGCGTATGTGATTTTAATAATTCCTATCGTCATCTCCAATCAGAAGTATCTATAGTGGCGGGGTCAGATACAACTATATGGCAGGTAAATATTCAGGAAATCCGCAAATACATTGAAACTGTGATGGTTAAATTGCATGATAACATATCTGATGCTTTATTCATTGACCTTTATCAACGCCATCTTGCATTATACAGAAAGTCACCAACTGAAAGATATATTGATCTTATAACGAAATATCCGGAGATTCTAAACATTGTCACGATGAGGGAAATTGCCTCGTATCTGCTCGTTACACCGGTATATCTTAGCCGAATCCGAAAAAATCTTGCAAAAAAACGGAGGGAATAAAACTTGTTTTATACCGAAGTCATTTTTTCTGCCGAACTTTGCCCAATCTTATAGTGCTTATCATATTTGCATTTTGTAATCGTACCCTTTTGGGTATGGCACAAGCTGATTTTTCACTATAATTTTGCAGAATAGAACCAAAAAATGAATCGATAACATGAAATATCTTTTATTCTTAACCTTTGGTGTATGTGCCACAGTGACCTGTATGGCACAGTCTATCACGGGGAAGGTAGTTGGCGAAAACAATTCACCTCTCGATTATGTCAATGTCGTGTTGCTAAAAGCAGACTCGACCTATGTGTCCGGAACGGTAACAGACGTGAATGGGGCGTTTCTGTTTGAAAAAACTACGGACAATCCTAAGTTTGTAAAACTTTCCTCAATCGGTTATACAGAGAGAATACTTGATATTCCCTCCACAGGAAACTTCGGTGTAATTCTCCTTGAACCGACAACGGTAATGCTTGGCGAGGTAATAGTAAAATCCGACCGTCCTGTCACAGCCATAAAGGGGGATGCTCTTGTGACAAGCGTAGCGGGCACTCAGCTCGCACATGCCGGAACAGCGGAGGATGTTTTAGTACAGGTGCCTATGGTTGTTGGCAGAGACGGCGTGTTTGAGGTTTTCGGCAAAGGTTCTCCGGCAATCTATGTAAATGGTCGTCTCGTGAGGGATTCCAACGAACTTATGCAGATAAGTTCAGCAGATATAAAGAACGTTGAGGTGGTAACAAATCCGGGAGTCAAGTATGACGCATCGGTAAATTCCGTGATTCGTATAACCACCAAGCGACCACAGGGAGAGGGGTTCAGTGGTTTGCTCCGTTCCACCTTAAGAGAGAATAAATATTTCTCAAATATCGATCAAGCCAACTTTAAATATAGGACAGGCGGACTGGAGGTATTCGCCAATTTCGGTGGAGCAATAGCGAAGTTCCAAAGCAACCAATATGGAGTGTCTAATTCATCTCAGTTATGGGAGGAGAAGATAAACCAAACCGGATATGGAAATGTAAAGGATTTCTTAGGAAAGGCTGGATTCTCATTTATGTTTAATGAGAGACATTCACTTGGAGCCTACTACGCCAATGGCCTCACCAGTGACAAGATGCACCATATCCATGAGACAGAATTGTCGGAAAAAAATTCTGTCATAGATGGTGCCATAGGCGCACGGGCAGGAGATACGCGGACACTCCCCCGACATGGAGCCAATCTCTATTATAATGGTAAAGTCGGAGAATTAGGTATTGATCTGAATGCTGATTATATATGGAAAAAGTCAAGATCCAATGTTACAGTGGATGAAGTCAGTGTGAATGAGGGAAGCTCGTTGATAAATTCTTTAGGTATAAATCGCGGTAGAATGTTTGCGGAAAAATTAGTTTTAAGTTATCCTGTCTGGAAGGGAGGAATAGAGGTCGGAGAGGAATTTGTTTCATCACGCTTCTCTTCAGATTATGATACTGACGCAGAAATCATCAATGACGCCAATACCCGAGTTGACGAGAAAAACATTGCCGGATTCCTCGATTTCAGACAGACCTTAGGTCGCTTCAGCATTGGAGCCGGATTGAGGTACGAGCATGTGAAATTCGATTATCTGGAAAACGGTCAGCAAAATGAAGACCAGAGCAAGACATATAACAATTTCTTCCCCTCCTTCTTCATGTCCACGACGATAGATAAAGTTCAGCTTTCAATGAGTTATACAAGTAAGACAAAACGTCCGAATTATGGGGATCTGGATGGTACGATTGATTATATCAACCGGTTTACTCTTCAGGGAGGTAATCCGTACCTTAAGCCTGAGAAAACACATACCGTGGAAGTAACAGGAGCATGGAGGAGGCTATTCGCACAGTTGTCATATACTTACAAGAAGGATCTTATAATATCAACAAGCAAACCCTATGGGGAAAGTGGAGAGGTTAAACTTATGACTCTTGATAATTTCCCTGAGATGCATTCAATTCGTGCCTTCATAGGGACAAGTTTCAATGTTGGCATCTGGGAACCGAGAATAAATCTCGGTCTGACCAAGCAGTGGTTTGCAATAGATACTTGGAAAGGGCGTAAACACCTTAATAATCCACAGGGAATGATACAGTGGCAGAATGCGATACATCTTCCTTACGACATATGGTTGAATGTGGATATGGCATGGGAAAGCGCGGGCAATGACAGGAACATGTATCGCAAATCCTGTTCATACATGAATGCCAAACTATACAAGGCATTCTTTAACAATAGCTTCAGTGTCTCTGTCGAGGCAAACGACATCTTCAATCAGCGCAATTATGGTGTTACATTATTCAGCAGAGATATAAGACGCTATGTCTGTGTTACTGATTTAAGTCGTTCATTCTACTTGACACTACAGTACACATTCAACTCAAGCCGTGACCGCTACAAAGGCCATGGTGCAGGATCAAATGAAAAGAATCGATTCTAATGAATAACGAAATTAACATGAGAAAAATTCTAATTTTAATGGCATTTGCTATTGCGAGTATTTCCGTCTATGCAAAGCCACATTGTCAGAGTTTCAACAACTATGACGATAAAGTGACTATCATCTTCGCCGATGAGTCAGCTGATAACACATATAGTGTTTCGGACGTAAAACTTATTCCTTCTCGGAACGGCAAAGAATACAACGCAACATCAGTTAGTGTTTCGGTAAACAATGGTGTGGCGACCGTAACTTTGACATTTGACCACCTCACTCAGTTTTCAAATCCGAAAGTTGAGTTGAAAATCAATGGAAAGAAGACTACGTTCAAAGTGTGTCAGTAGAAAACTGAAAAATATTTGAAAATAAATATATTCATGCAAGGATGTAAGCTCTCGCCAGTGATGCCGGGGGCTTCACTTGTGTTCCAAGAAGCTTCGCGACGTAATTTTCACGGCAGGCGGTTTTGGCGAGGGTGCGAGGCAAAACGAGAGGCTGCGTCTATTTTGACACAGCCTCTTTTTGTCTATATATGCTGTGGGTCATGGGTTCGAATCCCAACCGGGGATCAGGGCCTTCGCTTGGTCTAAACTCAGTTTTTTGTAGAAATGGCGGTTATAATCGCAAAAATTTGTACCTTTGTGCTGTCTTAATCGTGATTTTTTGTATGCAGTTAAAATTCCGGTAGTATAATTCAGCGTAAAAGAGCCGACCCTCGACTAACCCAATTCCGAGGAGTCCAAACAAATGCAACGATAAAGTTGTATTATTAGTGGGGAATTATTATTTTTGCACTATGATTACGAAAGAACAGGTTGAGAAATTCTTAGAGGATTTCAGTTTGAAGGTCAAAATCTTCGGAATTCGTTTCAGGGATGACCGTCGAAAAAACCAAAATAGTCTCGTTGAGTTAGGTATTACTCCTAATCAACGTATGGAGGTAATAATGAACCTAAGTTGCTACGATTATTCCGAGGGCCCGATTGTGGACGCTCTGAATAATCAAGGTGAGATGTGGGTGTTTGGCAAGGATG
>JAIDPP010000240.1 GCA_029062725.1 Muribaculaceae bacterium
GCCATGTATTCTAACCAACTGAACTACCGCACCTCACTGTTGCGAACCGTTCCGCTTCTCTTAGCTTCCCGATTGCGAGTGCAAAGTTATATCAAATTTTTCATTCCTCCAAATATTTTTGAAAGATTTTTAAAATTAATTGCTAATTTTGTCTTTCCCTAATTACAGTGACAGATATGAGTAAATGTAATAAAACTATCCTGCGGCGTAGGATAATACTGATGGTAACGTTGCTGACCCTCCCCTTCCTTGTTGCTCCGGCACAAAAGAAAGATTGGGCGGAGTTTGACCGGTATGCCGCCGACAACCGTCGCCTTATCGAGAGTGGCGATACCATTCGAGCTCTCTTTTTCGGAAATTCCATCACCGACTCCTGGGCCTCGATGCGCCCGCAGTTCTTCTCCGGGAATAGATTCGTCGGCCGCGGTATTTCCGGCCAATCCACCTATCAGTTTCTCGCACGCTTCCGTGAGGATGCCATTAATCTGCACCCCGAGATTATCGTAATCAACGGAGCCACAAACGATATTGCCGAAAACACTCATCCTTATTCCGAAGACCGAACATTCGGAAATATAGTCTCTATGGTCGAACTGGCGCAAGCCAACGGGATAAAGGTGATTCTTACATCCACTCTTCCGGCCGTCGGATTCAAATGGAACCGCCACATTACCGATGCTCCTGAGAAAATCATCTCCCTGAATAACCGTCTCAGGGAATACTCGGCCTCGAAAGCCATCCCTTTCGTGGAATACTTCAGGACTCTCGTGGACACTGACGGACGTTCCTTACGTTCCGATCTTTCGGCCGACGGAGTACATCCTAATGAGACAGGCTATGAGATTATGGAGAACATGATTCTTCCCGTTATCGGAAATTTTCACTAATTTTGCAGGCATGGAAGAAAACAGCAATCATTCCCCCTCCGTAGATAACGTGGAGGAGCGCCGTCTGACTCTCCGCAAAGGGGAGAAGCTTCGCCATAAATCACTCGTCGGGGGACTTTTCTCCGGAGGGAAAAGCATCTACGATTTCCCGGTGCGACTTGTATGGCGAACGCTAACCAATGAGGAACTGGATGCGAATTTCCGCGCCGGAATGCCGGAACGCTTAGGGAAGATGCAGATGCTCATCACTATCCCCAAGAAGAAACGACGTCGCGCTGTTGACAGGGTTTTGCTGCGACGCCGCCTCCGGGAAGCGTACCGCCTGAACCGCCTCCCTTTGAGCCGCGTTATAGAGAAAAGGGAGGATATCGCTACTCTGAGCATGGCCTTCATATTTCTTGGTGAGGAGAATACCTCTTATACCGAACTTGAGAAGAAGATGGTCGGTCTCCTTTCGCGGCTCGAGAAGAAGATTGAAAAGATTAACAAAAACCCGGAATAAGGACATGACGAGAATAATGATTCTTCTCATACGCTTCTATCAGGGCGCCATTTCCCCTCATTTCCCGGCCGCATGCCGCTATCAGCCTACATGCAGCCAGTATGCGGTGGAGGCTATTGCAAAGTATGGGCCTGCCAAGGGATTCTGGCTGGCTTTGAAGCGTATAGCCCGCTGCCATCCCTGGGGAGGCTCCGGATATGACCCCGTGCCGTAGTTCACATCTCGCGCGGTGAATAGCTTCGGTTGAGAGACTCCGCCACTTACCGGACTTTCACCTAATACTGAATACTATGATACTCGACATCCACACCCACAATCCAAAACCCGATCCTGAAGCCATAATCGACATCTCCCTCCTTGTGCGGGATATGGCCGAAGTCGCCCTTCCATCCGGATATGCAGGAAACCAGCTCTTTTCCGTCGGAATCCATCCCTGGTGGCTGACGGAGGATATTCCCGATTCCCTTTTCAAGAAGGTGGAGGAGGCGGCCGCACTCCCTCAGGTTGCGATAATCGGGGAAGCCGGCCTGGATATACCGAAAGGCGGACCGCTTTTCCGTCAGATGATAGTTTTCAAACGCATGGTCGAAATCTCGGAGGCGTTCGCAAAACCGTTGCTCATCCATGACGTGAAGGCTCACGACATCCTTCTGGGACTACACAAGGAGATGCGCCCGAAGCAGCCCTGGATCCTTCATGGCTTCAGAGGGAAGCCTTCAGTCGCCCAGATGTTTCTTCGTGACGGGGGGATATGGTTCTCTTTCGGAGAGGCCTTCAATCCGCTGACTATCCATAACATTCCCTCCGACCGCATTCTGGCTGAGACGGACGAGTCTCCCCTGCCTATACACGAGATTATACATAGACTCTCGGATGCACGCGGCACGGATGTGACCCATTTCATAGCCGAAAACACCCGGCGCCTGCTCTCTCTGGAAGAGCAGACGCCGGAATAATCGTTATTTAGAGTGCTTAAAATTTCAAAGTGCTCCCTGTTCTATCAGGCAGGCGATACGCTCGATGATAGCATCTTCCCGGTTTTTGTCGGGATGGAAGCCGGCCTTCATATTCATGCCGAAGAAGCGTCCGAAAGTTTGCCAGAAGCCGGCGCGGAAAGACCCTAAGAATGCCTTCACGATATTGAAGGAGGTCTGATCCGTCTCCCGATTTATCAGCTTGAGCATGATTTTTCCCTGATTTTTGGTCATCTTCTTCACCACAGGTTTATATTGCTCGAAGATATCCTTCTCCAGTGTCTTGAGATGTTGTTCCCGCTTCTTTTTATCGGGAATAGTCTGGATATATTCGTAAGTCTCGCAGAGGGTGGAAAAAGCCAGCTTAGCGTATGGAAGAGTCTTGCGCACATCACGCACGGTGCGCCAGTAGAATTCCTCCTCCTTCTTGTCCTTGAACTTCATAGGCGGAAACACGTACAGATCCCGCAGATAGGTCATGCGGCATGTATCGCCGTATTCATCGGTGAAATAGGAATACCCTTTGACGTATTTCACCTGCAAGGGGACATCCGGAAGCTCATCGGCACGACAGGTTAACGCGGCCATAACCATGACCAGCACCACCGGAAACGATATTTTCCAAAATCTACCCATCACATTATCCTCCTATGAGAGCAAAACGAAAAGGCTCTCTTTACCTAAACGGAATAACAGGTGTAATATTGAGTAATCGGGATCTATACCTTTTTTTCTTTCCCGTCCTAAAGTTCGGATACGATCGGGATCTCTTTTCACAGCCTCCCTTATGGCCCGGATTCCACCGGGGTTGAGCGAAAGCCAGCGAAGGACGATGGTGTGGATTGCATCATTGAATTCCTTCAGCGTCTCCCCACTCTTCTCGCGATAAGCCTTCTCGATCTCCGGGAAAAGATATGCGAAATACGGGGCGCGGCCGTAAGCCGCCTTCAGGGCTCCGAGATGAACCTCCTGCCAGCGACCATGAGCCGAAACCGGAAGGTCGGTGACCGGAGTCCGCTTAAGACGTGACGCTCCCCCTTCTATCGGCACGGTTAGCATCAGGCCGCCCTCTATGCGGGCTCTTGCCACCTCCTTGCCGGACGCCGGTGGAAAGGGAGTCTCCGCTCCCTCTTCGAGGAGGGAGCGGAGCCAGTCGGAATATCTTTTTATGGATGCTGCGAAGGGGGTCATATCATTCTGTTTTTCGCATGACTGCGCCGGAATTTCATTTCGAGAGGTCGCCGTCGGGATTAGGCTTCTTGAATATGCGGTTGAAGCGGATCTTACCCTCCGAAAGACTCTTGTCGCTGTCGAGCGACAGGATCACGAACACTGGCTCGCCAACTACATGATCCTCGGGAACGAAACCCCAGTATCGGCTGTCGGCCGAGCGGTCGCGGTTGTCGCCCTGCATCCAGTAATAGTCCATCTTGAAAGTATAATATTCTGTCGGATTGCCGTTGATATATATCCTGCCGTCGGCGGTCATGCGGAGATCGTTCCCCTCATAGGTGCGTATGGCGCGTTCATATATTGGATAATTCTCAGGCGTAAGATGCAGAGTGACTCCTCGCTGCGGAATCCAGAATTCGCCCATATTGTTTCGCGTCCAGCCGTAATCGTTGCCCAGAGGGAAGACATTTCCTAAATCGTACATTCCACTCTCGCTTTCGCGGATCAGCGGCCCGATGACCTCCGGCCACTTCTCGATCTCTGCTTTCATGGTGGAGGTGAGGGGGATGTCAT
>JAIDPP010000241.1 GCA_029062725.1 Muribaculaceae bacterium
TATTACGGCGGCGACTTCGACAATATCGGGTATGCCGGCTTTACCAACCTCAGAAACGGCAAAAGCCGTACGATCGACAATCCCATGTCCGAGGAGTTCAAAGGAATAGAGTTCGGAAAGACGGAGCCGTGGAGATTCACCTCTTCATTCGGGGACGAGATCGATGGATATATCTGCTATCCTCCCGGGTTCGATCCTGCAAAGAAATATCCGGTGATCGTATATTACTACGGAGGCACCTCACCCTCGACCGCTACAATATTCCACCTTTACAGTCCGCAGGTCTTTGCCTCGCGAGATTATGTGGTGTATGTGGTGAATCCGAGCGGCACCACGGGCTACGGTCAGGAATTCTCCTCACGTCACGTCAATGCCTGGGGCCGGCAGACAGCGGAAGAGATCATCGAGGGAACCAAGAGATTCTGCAAGGAACATAAATTTGTAGATGAAAAGAAAATCGGATGTATCGGTGCTTCGTATGGAGGCTTTATGACACAGTATCTACAGACCCTGACCGATATATTCGCGGCTGCCGTCTCCCACGCCGGCATCTCAAACGTAACAAGCTATTGGGGCGAAGGATTCTGGGGCTATTCCTACAACTCCGTGGCGGCCGCAAAGCATTATCCATGGACAGATCCGGAGCTTTACACCCGTCAGGGTTCGCTCTTTAACGCCGACAAGATCCACACCCCGCTACTTCTCCTTCACGGCAAACTCGACACGAACGTTCCTATCGGCGAGAGCATCCAGATCTTCAACGCCCTGCGTGTGCTTGGCCGCGAAGTGGAATTCATCACTGTAGAAGATGAGAACCACGTGATTTCCAATTTCGACCGCAAACTCATCTGGCAGGATACCATCATGGCCTGGTTTGCCAAATGGCTTCAGGATGATCCGAGATGGTGGAACGAGCTTTATGGAAAATAAACTTTTCAGAATCAATAAATGCTTAAAATGAAGAAACTGCTATATGCCGCCGCACTCTGCTCCCTTCTCCTTACCGCCATCTCACTCCCCTCATGCAAGGGAGGGATGAAAGGAATAGAGGAGGGAGAGGAGACACAGGCCGAGATAGAGGGCGCCATGATGGATGGCCGGATGGCCGCCCGGGAATTTATCAATAAAACCTGGAAAGACACCATTGAGCTCCAGAACCATCTGCTTGAGGCCCGAACCCGGCGCGTGCCCTACGACACAGTTAACAAACCGCATTGCCGCGCGGCGTTTGATTCGGCGTTTGTCTCCACCATACGCACCGTTCGCCCCGACATAGCGAAAGAACTTTCAAAATGAGCGCCACGCCTGATAAAGATCTAATCCTCCTCCTTGATTCCGAAGCGACGAGAATCAACCGCCCGGAGTTTATCGAAAGCGATCCGGTCCAATTTCCGCGACGCTTCTCCGACCCGCGCGATATCGAGATAGCGGCCTTCCTATCGGCTATAATCGCCTGGGGAAAACGCACCATGATCTGCCGCGATGCCGAAAGGATGCTTGCCCTGATGGGTAACGAACCCTACCTCTACACAATGGAGGAGGGATATCTTGATCTTGACCCTTCGCTGAATATCCACCGCACCTTCTTTGCCCGCGACCTTGCCCACTTCCTTCGCGGTATGCGCCGGATCATGGCCGATTACGGTTCGCTGGAAGGATTCGCCGCTTCCGTCAAGGCCGGAGAGGATCCTTTTCCGGCCTGGAAGCTCGTAGGGGAGATGCAGAAGGTGATGATGGCGGAGAACGGAGGAGCCGCCGATTCGCGTTGTCTGCCGACGAATCTGTCGCAGTCAGCACTGAAACGTGTGAATATGGCTCTGAGATGGCTCGTGCGCGATGACGGTATCGTTGACCTGGGAATCTGGAAAGAGATCCCTAAAAGCAAGCTGTTCATTCCGCTTGACGTGCATGTCGGCAATACGGCGCGAGAACTCGGGTTGCTGGAGCGTAAATCCAACGACCGAAAGAGCGTTGAGCTTCTGACTGAAACGCTGCGCTCGATACGTCCGGAGGATCCGGTGTTCTACGACTATGCCCTGTTCGGCATCGGAATCGGGGAATGACCCGGCATGGGGATTGGCGGGATATCAATCAGGATGAATCATTTATTATGCAACGTATGAAAAAGACACTATCGATAATTTTTTCTCTTCTTATTTTATCTCTGTCGGCTTTGGCCGACACACCGAAACGTGAATTCCGTGGCGCATGGCTTCATCTCATCGGGCAGACGCAATGGCAGAACAAGACTCCTGCGCAGCAGCGCGAATA
>JAIDPP010000242.1 GCA_029062725.1 Muribaculaceae bacterium
CTCCGTCGGGACGCAGCCTGACATCAGCCGTGATATCCTTCATCAGTCGTTTGTTGTAATCGATGGAGGAGATTATGATGTCTGCTGTGGTCACGGCTTTCCCGTTCAATGGATTGAATCCGGCGCCGTTGGCTTTTACCCGGGCAGACACCTTACCGATACCGAGATCCGGAACAAACTGTGCCACGTTGACTCCCTTCAGAGTGGCATCTAAGTCGTATCTTTCTGAATTCAGAGAGACTTTCCCATCGGCCGCCACATCGCCGGCGCTGCTGATAAGTTTGAAATCAGCTCCGTAGGTATCGCGGTCGGCGGAGGCGGTGCCTTTGATAGAGAATGTGGGCACAGGGATGGAAGATGTTCCCATGAACCGGCTTATGACGGAGGGATTCGACAGCCTGCCGTCAAAATCAAGAAATGCTTGCAGCTTCTTGACATCCATCGGATTTTTCGCATATCCCTTCGCCTTTATTTCCACCACCTCCCGCAGAGCCGCGTCAAAACGTGAGATCTCGACATTATTAAGCGAGCCCTCTGCCTTCAGATTGAGGGTGAGGGGATTTCTTGCAGGAAGTTTGGAGGTATATTCTTTCAGTGCGGGCATGAAGGCATCGACGTCAGGAAGACCGATCGATGCGTCGGCCGTCACGGAAGTTTGTGCGTTGGGTTCGAGAGCCATCATCGCGAAAGGTATATCCGCTGAGGCGCTTAGGGAGGAGTAGAGAGTCCTTATGGTTACATCATCAAGATTAAGCCCAATCGAATCAACTCCGATCGTGCCGGAACCCCGGAGAATCTGCAGACCGCTCCGCTCCCTTGCCTCGAGGCGTGTGATCGGAAGTTTGACAGTGGAGGATTCATTATAGAAATTCCTCATTCCGATTGCTACATCGGAGACTTGAATATATGAAGGATCGAAACCCGGAAGTGGTTTGGCGCCCTTCACTCCGTAGAGGGCTTTGAATCCGTCAAGACTTATCGAATCTCCCATGATCACCATAGGCGGCCCCGAGGATGGTTGCGACGGAGGCGCGGGATGTGCCGCTACCCATTCCGGGGTGGGGGTGAGGCAGGTAGCGTCTCCTCCGCTGACAGAGGCGAGTTTCCATTTCACGCTGTTCTCTTTCAGGTCGATCACACCTTCCCTAAGCCTGAGGTCTGCCACATTCAGACGCAGGGTGTCGATAGTGGGGAGCATCGACATTCCGAAGGTGAAGTTTTCAAGCCGCAGGTCGTTGGCGCGGATAAGCATGGGAGTGGTAGTCGCTGCTGTATCCACGGTGTCTTTCTGCTGCTTCCACACATTCATGTAAAGCTGTAGGTTGCCGTCACGCAGGTAGGCTTTGTTAAGCAGGATATCCATAGTGCGGATATTGGCTGAGCTCTTGGAATCGACATCAAGCAGCCCGGCCTTCACTCTGAGCAACATTGAGGAGTCTGGAGAGATCATACGGTATTCGCCGTCAAGGAGCCGCAGGGCGTTGAGCTTTACATCCAGATTTAGTAGTGGGCGCAGCTGCACATCCGCGATTACCTGACGGGCATTGACCATAGTATCCTTGTTGGCATCGATTACGAGCACTTTGTCGAGCTGGATATCGAGAGGCCATTTAAGGCGGAAGCGGTCGATGGATATCTTCATCCCGGTGGAGTCATAGACAAAGTCGCAAGCGATGTTCTTTACAAAATTCTGTACCGGAGGAACATAAAGAAGAACCGGAATGAGGATAACGAAGAGTATCATGCAAAGCAGCACGCGCAATACAACCCTCAGCCATTTCGGCCTTATCAGGTGGTGTCGAGGCTCTTTACCCTCCCTTTTCACTTCAGATGTTTTGGGGTCAGGTTCTTCAGTATTACGGATATCTTTGTTCATTTGAATATATCGCCTTTCGAGATTACGCACTATATGGAGAGCGGAATATAAATAAATGCAAAAATAACCATTTAATAGTTAAACTCAAAATGTAAATAAGAAAAAACGACTGAAATTTTGCAGTAAAAATAAAAGAGACGGCCTCGCAGTCAATGCGGGGCCGTCGACGATTCCACTATAAACTATATCTAACTAAACTAATGACATTCAACCTTTCTCACGAAATTTTAAACGTCTTATCCATATTGCTTTGTATCTATAGAACGTTTGAATCGCCCTCAAGGTTGGATGAAAGGGTCGGTTTTTATCGTGTTTAAACTTCCTCAACATTCCTTAACATATCGTCCCTCGAGATTTCCTTCCAGATACCGGGAGAATCCCCGGCCGCCTATCTTCCCTCCCAGATAAATTCGGCTTGAAACATTTTGCCGTTTGCGACATTTTGGTTAACTTCGTGTAACGAATTAGTCAGGCCTAAGCGCTTGCCGGGAGTCGGGGTTTCAGGAATTAATGAAAGAGCTTCCAGATACATTAATGAATAATAAAGGATTTTACATGTCATCTATTAAATCAATAAAAGTCACCTCAGTGATCTCATTATCGCTGGTAATTGTCTCCTGTTCAGGAGGGGGGAAAGAGAAAATCCACGACAGTGACACTACGGTCCTGGAGCCGGTGGCCGTCCGGGATACTATTCCAGAGCCACAGGATTCCGTCAGGGTATATTATTCCGACGATCTCCGCGCTTTCGGCATCAAGGGAGATGTGGTCGAGCGTTCTGCCGTGCGCCACGGAGCCGACATCGTATATCCGGAACCTACTATGGAATTGACTTTCGACAGCATCGGCAACTTCGACGGTTCCCTGAAAGGTCTTTATGCCAAACGCGGCGAAGATGGTCTGAACTATTCCTACTCCATGAATTACGAAGACGGGACCTCCTGGGAACTTACCTATACCGAACTTAACGACCAGTCGTATCCCCTTAAAGCGGAGATTCTCGAGTCAGGACCGCAGGGCATAGCAAAAGTTACTCTCAATTACTACGGCTATGAATATGACCGTGAGAAAAACTGGGTGATGCGATCGGTGACTATGGAGCGTCATTTCACGGAGACCGATACGGAAGAAAAGACAAGCTCCTTCCGGAAATGGAAAGAGCTTGTCTCTTATAAGTACCGCGATAAGAAAGAGGAATAACCTCTCTGTCCCCATCCGGCAAAAACGCTCCCCCTCCGGCATTTGAAATTATTTCAAGAAGGCCGGAGGGGGAGTCGGTTTTCATGCAAGATGATTTGCTAAAGTCTTTTTCATATAAGAGGGTATTGAGTCGAAACGTATCATCTCCTCAAGCAGGTCGGAAGCAAACGGGAGACGTTTCAGAAGCCGGAAAGCCAGCATGTCGGCCTCCTCTACTGTCTCGACATCGGTTGCCAAGGCGAGGGCTTTCTCGCGAGTCACCTCCCCGATGGGGAAGAGATAGGTGGCCAGTAGTCGTGATTCCCGGACCTTGCGATCGGCCCATAGCGTATCGGCAAGTTCCATCGAAGGGGTAAGCGATCGGGCTATATCCGCCAGCTGGGGCACCTGCAGCCCGAACACCACCTCCCGTCCCGTCTGCCTCCTCACGGCATCGGCCACGATCCCGTTGCGGAAAGCGAAAAAGCGCTGCTTTATATCCTTAAGAGTCTCCTTCATTTCGTCAGAGGGGAATAATCTCGCGACAGACGTAGCATCTGCTCAGGATAGTTTTCCGGATAAGAGATCACGATATCGGTAATCTGGCCAGCCGCGTCATACTGTGGGGTATAAACCGGATTGATGAATCCTCGGTATGGAGGAATGTCAAGTTTGGAGAAACGGTCCAGAACCTCCTTATGCAGTTTCGGATCGACCGTCACGGCATATTTGCGGATGAGATCGTTGCCGGCCTTATAGTCACCCTCGCTCTTGATTCTCTGGATTTCGGCGAGAAGATTTCCGAAAAGCTCGCGCATCTTGGGATAATCGTTTACCTGAACGAATGTCTTGCCGTTCCTCTTTACCAGTTCAACCACATCCTTTCCGCCTTTCCCTTTCTTGCGTCCGTTCTCGAGCACCCATTTTGCGATTAGCTGACGGTTTCGCATGTGTGCCTCCTCGATATCGTTCCCCGGCTCTATTCGGTTGAGCTGGGTCATCAGACCATTGAGCATATATTTGTAATACTCTGCCTTATAAGCTTCGGGATTGTCGAGGATTCCTAACTCAAGGAGCTTCGGGTCAGCCACGTAGTAGAGGGCGAAAAGGTCGGCACGAGCCTCTTCGAGAGAGGAGCCGTGTTCCTTCAGCGCATCCTGGTCAACGCCCGGGAGCAACCGGCCTGACGCGTGTCCGAGACACTCGTGGAGATCGGTATGGAGCATATCGGTAATGTAGAGATAGTCGTCAAGAAGTTTGCGGGTCGGCTCATCGATCACGAATTCCTCATTGAATCCGTTGCCGTGAGAAGCCATGTCGTATGCCTCGGTAATATTCTCCAACGTCACAGATTTTGACCCGTGCTGGGCTCGGATCCAGTTTGAGTTAGGGAGGTTGATACCGATAGCGGTAGAGGGGAAGGCGTCGCCGGCCAGAATGGCGGCGGTGATGACTTTCGCCGACACTCCCTTCACCTTATCCTTGCGGAAGCGGGGATCGACGGGGGAGCGGTCCTCGAACCATTGAGCGTTGGAAGAAATCTTCTCGGTGCGTTCGGATGAAGCTGTGTTCTTGAAATTCACATAAGATTCCCATGATCCGGTCATTCCCAGCGGGTCGCCGTAGCTTTCGATGAATCCGTTGACGAAATCGATATCTGAAGCGGTGTCTTCGGCCCAGAGTATGGAATACTCGTCGAAAAGATGAAGGTCGCCTGTCACATAGAAATCTATCAGCTTGGTTATATAGGCTTTCTGCGCGTCGTTCTCCGCCACACTCTTCGCCATATCGAGCCAATAGATGATCTGTGCGATCGCGGGACCGTAAAGTCCGGTGAGATGGTATTTCTCTTCCTTGAGCTTGCCGTCCTCCTTTACTACCTTTGCGTTAAGTCCGTAGCTGACCGGGGTCTGGTCGGCCGGATCCTTCATGGCCCCGTAGAAAGCCTCCACCTCGGCCTGGGTCACGCCTTCGCCGTAAAGGTTTGTCGCCGAAGTGGCCACTACATCCTGCGTTCCGTCTTGATTGACACGCTTGGCCATAACCGCGGGGTCGAATATCACCGGCACTAAAATCTCCATCATTTCCGTCCGGCTCTGGCCCGGAGCCAAAGGAAGTTCGGAATCAGGAATTGCCGCTACTTCTGCCTCGAAGAAGGCTTGGGAAAACTCGGGCCGGAATTTGTCGGTCGAGTAATGGTGATGGATTCCGTTACCGAACCATACCTGTTTAAGATATTTCTCGAAAGCCTTGAAGTCATCCGAATTGCGGTCGCCATTATAGCCGGTGTAGATCTTCTCCAACAATTGACGAATCTGTAGATTGTGCTTGCCGTTCTGGTCCCAGATGATATCACGCCCCATCTGCGCCGCCTGAGAGAGATAATAGAGCATCTTTTTCTGCTGCAGCGTGAGACGGTCGAACTCAGGGACTTCATAACGAAGCACCTCGATATCCGCGAAGCGGTCAACATGGTAGTCGAACGATTTGTCAACTACCGCCGAAGTATTCAATGTCGCCATTGTTCCGAGAATTAAAGTCGGGATTAATCTTTTCATACTAATAAGAAGTTGGATTGTTTCATGGTTCAGATAATAGGGGAGGGAGTTTTATTCCACATAGAGCACAAGTCCCTTCAGATATTCCCCCTCCGGATGGGATATATCCACGGGATGGTCTGCCGGCTGCGAGAGCTGATGCAGTATCCTTACCTTGCGTCCGGATTTGGCCGCCGCGCTGAACACCGCCAGGCGGAACATCTCCTTGGTGATGGCCTGGGAGCAGGAGAAGGTGAAGAGTATTCCTCCGCTCCGGATCTTGTCGAAAGCCTTGCCGTTCAGTTTCCGATAGCCGATAAGGCCGTTCTTAATCGCCGAACGGTGTTTGGCGAAAGCCGGAGGGTCGAGGATGATTAGGTCGTAGGCATCCTTTTTCATATCGGCAAGAAACTTGAAAGCGTCAGTGTCGTAAGTGTGATGTCGAGGGTCGTCGGGGAAGTTGAGGGCGATGTTGGCGTCAGTGAGCGCCACAGCCTTTGAGGAAGAATCCACTGAATCGACCGAGAGCGCTCCGCCACGCATCGCATAGACCGAGAATCCACCCGTGTAGCAGAACATGTTCAGCACCTTTCTACCTTTTGAGAATTTCTCAAGCAGAGCTCGGTTTTCCCGCTGGTCAACGAAGAACCCGGTCTTCTGGCCTTTGAGCCAGTCGATATTGAACTGAAGGCCGTTTTCC
>JAIDPP010000243.1 GCA_029062725.1 Muribaculaceae bacterium
CTTGTAGGCGAGGGCGCGGCCTTTGGGGAGAAGTTCAAGACTGACATCGGCGAGCTTGCCGTCCTCATCCTCGCAATATACTATCAGATTGTTCTTGTCTGTTGCCATGTCTTTAGCCGATTGTGTGGTTAGCGATTAATTCCTTTATCAGTTCTTCAAGCTGCTCGTCGTTGTTCTCCACGCGGCGCGCGTCCTTGGCGGTGAATACTACGTTCTCTATACCTTTCACCTTTGTAGGCGAACCGGCGAGACCGCACTGCGCGAGGTCGGCATCCACGGTCTGAGTGTTCCATTCGCCGATGGCGAGGTAGGGACGCTTCTCGATGAAGGATTTCTTTTCCTCATTGTCGCCTATCTCGGAGGGACTGGCGGCATATTTATATTTCTGCACGTTGCGCGCGTTGCGAGGACGACACTCGTCGGCCGTGCCGTTGACAGTCACTACAAGAGGTAGAGGAGCCTTCACTGTCTCGACTCCGCTCTCGATGCGGCGTTTGATAAGGGCTTTTCCATTCTCCACGGAGATGATGTCTTCGGCGTATGTCACCTGGGGAAGACCAAGTTTCTCGGCGATCTGCGGACCCACCTGCGCCGTATCGCCGTCGATGGCCTGACGACCGCCGATGATTAGGTCGTAGTTGCCGATCTTGCGGCAAGCCATGCTCAGGGCGTAACTGGTGGCAAGCGTGTCGGCGCCGGCGAAGGCACGGTCGGAAAGCACGATTCCATCGTCTGCTCCGCGATAGAGTCCTTCACGGATAATCTCAGCGGCACGGCCGGGACCCATTGTAAGGAGAGTTACTTTGGTGCCGGGATACATATCCTTCAGCTTTAGCGCCTGTTCAAGGGCGTTAAGGTCTTCAGGATTGAAGATTGCCGGCAGAGCGGCCCTGTTGATCGTGCCGTCTTCTTTCATGGCGTCTTTCCCTACATTACGCGTGTCGGGAACCTGCTTGGCCAGTACAATGATATTCAAACTCATAATATCGGATTATGTTTATTGGTATATTTTCACTTTTTCCTGTGAGACATTTAGGGTTTGATGCCTCAATCTTGGGTTTCGTTTCTACATTTGGCCACAAAGGTAATAAAAAATTTGTAATTCCGAATCAAAACTGCACATTAATTCCAAGATTGTGCATTTCATACCCGTTTTCTTCCCGTTTTTAGTTTATTCAACCCTATTTTCCACCCCTTTTTAATCCGAATTTGTTTTATATAAGAAAGAAATATAAGTAAATGAACGAAATGAAAATAATTGATGCCTCAAAGGAGGATGCCCCGTTGATCGCGGAGGCAATACTTGAAGCCGTAGGTCCCGAGATTATCCTTAATCTTGCAGGAAAGCGAAACACCATCGAGGATGTAAGGGGAATATTCATGCGTCTCGCCGCAAGGGAGGATTCGCAATACTCTTATATCAACTCTCGAATAGCGCGCGATCAGGAGGGAAAGCCGATGGGAGTCTGTGTGAGTTACGACGGTGCAGACCTGATCCGGTTGCGCCGCCCTTTTTTCAAGGAGGCTAACAGAGTTCTGGGATGGGAGATGAAGGAAGAGGAGATCGACGCCCTCCCTGGAGAGACTTCTCCGGACGAATACTATCTCGACACACTGATGACTCTCCCAGAGCATAGGGGGAAAGGTGTCGGACGCGCCCTGATATTGGATGCCCTCTCTAAAGCGAGACAGCGTAACAAACCACTCGGCCTCCTCTGCGATATGGAGAATAAACGCGCCCGACGGCTCTATGATGCCGTTGGTTTCATAAAGCACTCTCAACGTCCCTTCGCAGGCCATCTGATGGATAATCTTAGGTTAATCTGATGGAGAAACAAAGAGATTTTGGAACCTCACAGTGATATTATTTTGAAAATTCCTCTTTAGACAGTCTTAATCTGGGAATCTTTGTGAAGTTCCGGATGGTGCTGTAACTCACTCTACTATATTAAGACCACGTTTTACACGCCTGCGGTTGGTGATTTGAGCTTTTTTATCTAAATTTGCATCAAGATAATCCTTTCCCCGAAAACTGAATCCGGGGCCAAAACAAATCTATCCGAGTATGAGCCATTCCCCACGTCTTCCGTTTACAGCCCTATCCGGCGTCCTCCTCTTTTCCATGCTTCTGAGTCTCCCGGCCGAAAGCAGAGCACAGAATTTCGAGGAGAATATAGGCCTTGCGCGTGCCGCTCTGGAGGCATACGATTTCACGGAGGCTGCCCGTTATCTTGCCGCCGCCCGGAAGAAGATTCGTACCGACGAACCTACCGATCGACCTGTGATCGAGATGTATGAGCGGCAGATGGCGCTCGCCAAAAACTATATCAGGA
>JAIDPP010000244.1 GCA_029062725.1 Muribaculaceae bacterium
TTCGGGTGCGAGATGTATGTGGCTAAAGAGAGTCGGTTTGAAAAAAAAGACAAACGTGACAACGGCTATCATCTGAAAGTTCTTGCTAAAAACGAAACGGGTTACCATAATCTGGTGAAACTCGTGAGCCGTGCCTGGACCGATGGTTATTATTACAAGCCCAGGACAGACCGGGAAGATCTTGCTCGCTATCGGGAAGGACTCATCATCTGCTCAGCCTGTCTGGGTGGAGAAGTGCCGCAATTTATCCTCCACGAAGAGATTGAAGCCGCCGAAGAAAGAGTGAAATGGTATAAGGATACTTTCGGGGATGATTATTATCTGGAACTTCAACGTCACCAGACATTCAAGGAGAATGCCAATCGGGAGGTCTATATCGAACAGCAGAAAGTAAACCAGCAGCTTCTTCGCATCGCCAAGAAATATGACATCAAGATTGTTGCGACCAACGACGTTCATTTCACATTTGAAGAAGATGCCGAGGCTCACGACCGTCTTATCTGCGTCTCCATGCAGAAAACCTTCTCCGAACCCCGTATGCATTACACAAAGCAGGAATGGCTCAAGACTCCCGAAGAAATGGCGGAGATTTTCAAGGATCTGCCGGAGGCTATCGAAAATACGATGGAGATTCTCGGGAAAGTCGAGACTTATTCCATTGACCACTCTCCCATCATGCCTTTTTTCGAGATTCCGAAGGAATTTGGCACGGAGGAGGAATACCGGGCACGTCTGACTGAGAAAGACCTGTTCGACGAGTTCACGCAAGATGAGAATGGAAATGTGGTGCGCTCTCAATCAGAAGCTGAGAAAAAGATCGAACGTCTGGGAGGTTACGATAAACTGTACCGAATTAAATTTGAAGCGGATTATCTGGCTAAACTGGCGATGGAAGGAGCTGTGGAAAGATACGGAAACCCTCTCCCGGAGGAAGTGGCCGAGCGAATCAAGTTCGAGCTCTATATAATGAAGACAATGGGGTTTCCGGGCTATTTTCTCATTGTCCAGGACTTTATTAATGTTGGAAGAAAACAACTTGGAGTAAGTGTAGGCCCGGGACGAGGCTCCGCGGCCGGAAGCGCAGTGGCCTACTGTCTTGGAATTACTCAGGTTGATCCGATTAAATATGACCTTCTTTTTGAGCGTTTCCTGAATCCCGACCGTATTTCTCTCCCTGATATCGATGTGGATTTTGACGATGACGGACGTTACGAAGTTCTTAAATATGTAACTGAAAAATATGGAGAGGAGAAGGTAGCGCATATTATCACCTATCAAACGATGGCCACAAAGATGGCTATTAAAGATGTGGCCAAAGTGCTTGAAGTACCACTACCCGAAGCCAATAGACTCGCCAAGCTCGTGCCCGACCGATTAAACGACAAGGATGGGAAATCGCAAAAGATAAATTTCAAGAATCTTCTGAAATATTGCGATGAGTTTGCAGCGGAGAAAAACAATCCGGATGTAAAGGTCCGTGAGACCATGAAGTATGCGCAACAACTGGAAGGAAATATCCGCGGAACAGGTATTCATGCCTGCGGAGTCATCATTTCGCGTGACGACATTACAGACTGGGTACCGGTAGCTATGGCAACCGATGCCGACGGCACAAAAGTGATCTCAACTCAATATGAAGGAAAAGTAATTGAGGACACAGGTCTGATTAAAATGGACTTCCTCGGTCTTAAAACTCTTTCCATAATAAAGGAAACGCTGGTCAATATCAAAAATACACGCGGTATTGATCTCGATATCGACAAAATCCCACTTGACGACAAACCGACATACGAACTATACTGTAAGGGAAACACAACCTCCACTTTCCAGTTTGAGTCAGCCGGAATGCAGAAGTATCTACGCGAACTTCAGCCCTCTAAATTTGAGGACCTGATCGCGATGAACGCCCTATATCGACCGGGACCTATGGATTATATCCCCTCCTTCATAGCACGAAAACATGGCGTCGAACCAATCGAATACGACATCCCAATCATGTCGAAATATCTGGAGGAAACATACGGTATATGCGTTTATCAGGAACAGGTCATGCTTTTGTCACGCCTTCTTGCCAACTTTACGCGAGGAGAATCTGACATGCTCAGAAAGGCAATGGGTAAGAAGCTCATTGATAAGATGCAGGCCTTGAAAGTGAAATTCATTGATCAGGGGATGGCAAACGGTTATGAAGAGAAGACTCTTGACAAGATATGGGGTGACTGGGAGAAATTCGCGTCTTACGCTTTCAACAAAAGTCACGCTACCTGCTATTCATGGGTCGCCTATCAGACCGGTTATCTTAAGGCCAACTTCCCTGCCGAATACATGGCGGGAGTAATGAGCCGTAATCTCGGTTCCGCTGATAAGATACGTGTCGTAATGGATGAGTGCCGGCGTATGGGTCTTCACATAAAGGGTCCCGATATCAACGAGTCTGTTGAGAAATTCGGTGTAAACCAGAAAGGGGAGATACGTTTTGGGCTGGCAGCTGTCAAGGGTGTAGGTCTTAATGCCGTGGCGTCGATTATTCAGGAGCGCAAGATTAACGGGCCATTCAAAGATATATATAACTTCGTGGAGCGAGTAAATCTCAACGCCTGCAACCGCAGTGCAATCGAAAACCTTGCATTAGCCGGAGCTTTCGACTGCTTCGGGCTGCCGCGCGAAGCTTTCGTATCAATTGTGGTTGATACAAGCTGGGCCGATCTCCTTGTCAAATACGGTCAGAATATACAACGCGATAAGAACTCACTTCAAATGTCGTTGTTCGGAGATGTAGAGACGATCGAAACCAATAAACCGCCGGTACCGGACTATATCCCATGGACAAAGCTGGCTCTTCTAAATAAGGAGAAGGAGCTTGTTACGATGTACCTTTCGGCTCACCCCCTTGACCCTTACTGGATGGAACTGAAATTTGAGTGTAACACCTCTTGCGATGGGTTGAAGGAGAAAATCGAAAAGGCGGAAGTTGGTTCGCGCATTATTGTCGGTGGACTGGTAACTAAAGTCACGGAACGAACCTCACGCAAGGGTAAACCTTTTACCGTAGTCGAAATAGAGGATTTCAACGGAAAAGGCGAAATCGCCTTATTTGGACGTAACCATGCGGCCCATGCCGCTAAGTTCCGGGAGGGTGAGGCTTCGATCATTAAATTGTCATTCGCTCCCGGCTATTTCAATCCGGAGAAACCGGATTTGCAGGTGGAGGAGGTCAATCTGCTTGAAAATGTCAGGGGCCGCGTGGCTAATCAGGCTCTTCTTGTGCTGGATATTAATCAAGATAACCGCGAGCTGTTCACCGAGCTTGAGGCGCTTGACAATTCCAGCCGTCAGGGTAATCTTCTTATAGAACTTTTCGACCGCTCTTCAAGACAGACCGTGAAGGTGAGAGCAC
>JAIDPP010000245.1 GCA_029062725.1 Muribaculaceae bacterium
CTATAATTCGTTTCCCTCAGATGAAGTGAGACATCACATCGGCTGCCAGTTTTGAGCCGGCCGGGTTGGAATTGAAAGCATCATCGATAATTGTAACTCCTCCCGGTGTCTGCTTCATACTGAGTCGGTGTTCAACTTGTCGAATAGAACTAATTGCATACTGAATCTTTTTGGGATCCACTCCCAATTCGAGAGCCATAACGGCGGCAGCCAAAAGATCTGACACATTGCACTCACCAAGAAGTTGTGTTACCACCTCAAGTTTAAAACCATCTTTACCTTTGATATCAAAAGATGTTCCGTGGGGAGTGTAGCGTATATTTTCAGCTATAAAGTCGCAGCCTGCGATATTGGTGATTCCATATCTGATTTCCCGCACATTATCAACCTTTCGGTTAGCACAGTATTCAAAATCATTGTTGACTACAATGAAGCCATCTGAGGGGAGGTCATCAGCCAATTCAAATTTGGTGGCCTGCACATTCTCGATCGACTTGAACGACTCAAGATGCATGGGGCCTACAGCTGTAATAATTCCGCAGAAAGGATGTGCTATCTTGCATATCTCATCAATATCTCCTTTCTGTTTCGCTCCCATTTCACAAATAAAAATCTCATTATAGGGTTTCAAATATTCACGGACTGTACGGACCACTCCCATAGGAGTGTTATATGAACCGGGTGTTATAAGCACGTCAAACTTTTCCGAGAGGATTGTCTGAAGGTAGTGTTTCGTGCTTGTCTTACCGAAAGATCCCGTGATGCCGATCACCTTAAGATCCGGCATTGAACGAAGTATTCTTTTAGCATCATTTATATATCTTTGAGATATCATCTTTTCGACCGGCATTAAGATAACATCGGCAATGATAAGTGGCACAAAGGAGCAGATTGTCATAAGGAGCAAAGAGCCGAGAGCCACGACAAATCGCGAATATTGCGGTGACCCTACGCCAGGTGAGAAAACCAAGGCTAAAAAAACTGCAAGTGAGATGACAGCTGTGACAGCATACAGTCTCCAAACCCTCTTTGTAAAGACGAGAGGTTTCTTATACTTTCTGCGCAGTATAATGAATATCTTGCCAAGAGCGACTATGGCAATAATCAAAGCTGCTGCAACGGAATTGATGAGGGTTGAGAAAAGCATGAAGAGGCAGGCGATATCTATCAGCCGCCATGTCGAGCCGAGGTTGCGGGACAGCCATTTCCAGTATCTCGGAATACGGTAACTGTTCTGCTGGAACATCTGGATGTCATATTTGAAATTCAGAATCATGTAGATGCCACAGATCAGATAGACTGTAATTAAAAGTGGTGACATAATATAGAAACGTGTATTTAGGAATTTGAAATTCAGTTTTGACAGGAGTTTTAGACAGGAGAGATCAAAGCAGAAAAGATTGTAAAACGGCACGAAATTGCCTCGGATTGTCAAGGAAGGAATAATGCCCGGCATGAGGGAAAGACACGAGTCCGGCATCGGGAATCAGTCTCTCCATTGTTTTCGCATCAGAAAGAGGAGTTGCTGTATCGTTCTCTCCCCAGATAAGAAGTGTCGGAGCCTTTATTGAGGGCATAACATGTTTGAGATCCTCATTTACACATATACTCATCACGGCTCTCATCATGGGAGACGACTGCCTGTAATCCGCTGATCCTGCCTTTCCTCGCCATGCGTCAATTATTTTGGAAGCCTTTTTCTTTCCCAATATCACGGGAAGTATCATCTTAGCCGACTTGAAGGAATAGATCTTCAAATAATATTTAAAAGATCGGCGAGGTTTGATGCCGGCGGCATCGACAAGCACAACTTTATCTACTTTATTTCTTGAGCCCATCAGAAGAGAAATCCTGCCTCCGAATGAATGGCCGATAAGAACAGGATTCACTATATTAAGAGCGTGGGCAAACTTCTCAATATGGCGTGTGAAGTCATCAATTCCCCAGGGGTATGGAGGCTCCTGACTCTTTCCATGCCCGGGGAGTGAAATAGAATAAACCTTAAGCTTATTATTAATAGAGTTCGCGATTGAGGTAACTGTAGAATAATCACATCCCCAGCCATGCATAAGGATAACCGGGGCACCATCGTCAGGACCGGATTCATCGTAGTTAAGCTCCATACCGTCGATAATTATATTTTTTTCCATAATATCCAATTATTTTATCAACTGCAAAATTAACAATAAAAAGGGGAAGAGAAAAAAAAGGAGGGGTAAATAAGATACTAGGAGGATAAAAAGGGTAAATAGATTGAAAATGAATGGAACAAAAAGGAAAGAATAGAAGTTATAATTACATGGAGAAAGAAGAACTGAAACAACAGATGATGGGATTATGGAAAACGACTTTCCACGATTCCGACGCCTACATAAGACTCGTTTTCGATACATATTTCGATATGGCTAATATCGAGTATGAAGAGCGGGATGGGCGTGTTATTGCCTCACTTATGGCCATTCCTTATACATTTGGCAACGATAATTATGCCATAAATAGTATATATTTATGCGGATTATCTACAAATATCCGGTTTAGAAAGGAAGGGATAATGACCTCCCTTCTCAAGCGTATAGAGGAAAAAATGAGAGATAGGGGGTATTCCTTTATGTTTTTAATTCCCGCAGAAGATGGTTTGAAAAGGTATTATTTTGACCGTGGGTTTATTAACGGATTTTATCGTTCGCCACTACATTATACCTCCTTGCATGACTTCAGAAAAGATTATTATTCTACGATCTCCGAGGAGGAAAAGGCCTTATATAAAGTAAAGGCACACTATTTCGACAGTCTTGAAACAGAAATTCTATCTATATCTGATCTGTCAGACATAGAGGAAAAGATAGAGAGAATGGAGGCTTTCATTACAGAATGTGAAAGGACGCAACGAGGTTTCGCATTGTATCAAAATCCGGAGCAGATTCGAGTGTTCCTGAAGGAGGCATTGATGTCGGGAGGAAGAATAAGTATATGTAAAAACGGTGAAGGCGAAATTTCTGGAATCGGTCTTTATTCTTTTTCTGAAACTGAGATTCGCGAGATAGGACGGTATGCTATCAATTATGGAAGTTTATGTAAAATCAGGGAGGCGATAAGCAAGAATGATGGGGGGAGAACAATGACTGTTTATCAGCTCGGGTATGAAAAATCCAATGATGGAAAAGCATTGTGGAATCCGATGTTCAGTACCGTATTGCCTACCGCGACACAAGTTGGGGCAGTAGGAACAATCGAAAGAATATATAACCCTTCTCAACATTCGAAAGTATATGGAATGGTTCGTATTTTATCTGTTTCTGAGATTTTAAAATTTCAAGCCAATAGCCGGAATAATCTAAAATATTCCATTCTCGTGCGTTTGGAAAAAACAGGTAAAGTTGTTGAATTTACTGCTAAAGGAGGAAGCCTTGAAGAAAGAGAGGTTAAATTGAATAATGAAGCTCTCTTATCTCCGGAAGAAAGGAATAAAAATGCGCGAATAATGTATATCCGAGATAAGCAGGGTAATCGAAGAACTGTCATGTCTGAGCGAGACTTAGGAGAGCTTTTGTTTCGACGTCCCAGTGAAGACAGATTGATAGAGGAGGCATTCGGCCTTCCGGCATTGAATGGAAAGATTTCCCTATTATTAGATTGAATTCTAAGAGTGAGTTGACGC